>NC_004917.1:1500000-1799146 GCF_000007905.1 Helicobacter hepaticus ATCC 51449 | reverse complement strand
TTACTAATCTACTCTAAAAGATAAAAAGTTAAATTCTCATTTAAATATTAGATAGGTTTTAAGTTTGAAGTATTTAAACTTAAAATTATCTAAAAAATAAAGGAGAGTTATGAACAAAATTGTAAGTATAGGAATTTGGGGACTTATCTCACTTTTAGGCGCTTGGTGCTTTGGTGTTTTAGCATTGCATACAGGAGAAAGTATTTCAGCTGTATGGATTGTCGTAGCAGCAGTATGTATTTATGCAATAGCATATCGTTACTATTCAAAGTATATTGCTCATAAGGTGCTTGAGCTTGATGATAATCGTGCAACTCCTGCCGTTGTCAATAATGATGGACGTGATTTTTGCCCGACAAATAAAATAGTGCTTTTTGGACATCATTTTGCTGCAATTGCTGGAGCTGGTCCACTTGTGGGTCCAATTTTGGCAGCGCAAATGGGATATTTGCCAAGTATGATTTGGATTGTGGTAGGTGTGGTGCTTGCTGGTGCAGTTCACGATTTCACAGTGCTTTTTATCTCTATGCGCCGCAATGGTAAATCTCTAGGTGAAATTATTAAATTAGAGCTTGGTAAGCCTGTAGGCTCTATTGCAATGATAGGGATTCTAGGTATTATGATGCTTATTATTGCAATTTTGGCACTTGTCGTAGTAAATGCACTTGCAGAATCTCCTTGGGGATTATTTACGATTGCGATGACGATTCCTATTGCTATTTATATGGGAATTCATATGAGATTCTTACGTCCGGGTAAAATTGGCGAAGCAAGTATTATTGGATTTGTTCTTTTGCTTCTTGCGTTGTTTTATGGACGCGATGTTGCGGCTCACCCTGAACTTGCTGAATTTTTTACACTCACACCCATTCAGCTTACCTATGTAATGATTGTATATGGATTTGTTGCGGCAATCCTGCCTGTTTGGTTTTTGCTTGCACCTCGTGATTATTTAAGCACATTTTTGAAAATCGGTGTGATTGTATTAATGGCAGGGGGTATCTTAGTAGTTGCTCCTGATGTGCAATTCCCAAGTACAACTAAGTTTGTTGATGGCACGGGACCAGTATTTAGCGGGGAGCTTTTCCCATTTCTTTTTATAACAATTGCGTGTGGAGCGATTAGCGGATTTCACGCACTTATTTCAAGTGGGACAACACCAAAAATGCTAGAAAAAGAATCTCACGCGAGAATGGTAGGCTATGGTTCTATGGTTATGGAATCTGCAGTTGCAGTTATGGCACTTGTAGCTGCTGTGATTCTTACTCCGGGCTTGTATTTTTCTATCAATGTTGCTCCTGCAGCGCTTGGAACAGCAGGCGTAAAAGATGTCGCAGAAGCTGCAGCAATAGCTGCACAGACAATTAGCCAATGGGGATTTGTGATTACTCCTGAACAAATTTTGCACACAGCACAAGAGATTGGCGAAAATAGTATTTTAAGTAAAACAGGTGGTGCGCCTACATTTGCGATTGGTTTAGCCACTATTATTTCTCAAGTGCCACTTTTTAATCAAGGTTCTATGGCATTTTGGTATCACTTTGCGATTTTGTTTGAAGCACTCTTTATTTTAACTGCTGTTGATGCAGGCACAAGAGCAGGACGCTTTATGGTGCAAGATGTATTAGGAAATGTATATAAACCTATTGGAAACATTCACTCAATGTTTTGGGGTGTTGTGGCAACACTCATTTGTGTAGTTGGTTGGGGATATATCCTTTATCAAGGTATCACAGACCCACAAGGTGGAGTAAAATCGCTTTGGACACTCTTTGGCGTATCGAATCAAATGCTTGCAGGTATGGCATTACTCACGGTTATTGTGGTGCTTTTCAAAATGGGTAAAGCAAAACAAGCGTGGGTTGCTATACTTCCTGCAGCGTGGGTGCTTTTTAGCACAATGTATGCTGGTGTATGTAAACTTCTTCCTGCAAATGGCGAAAAAGTCCATGATGCAGTTTCTCATATTGCATTGTGGCAAATCAATGGTCAAAAGGCTGCAGCAAAAATGCAAGAAATTGCAGAAGCAAAGGCTTCAGGGCTTGATGTTGATATGATTGCAAATTTAAGTGCTGAAGCAACAAAATTTGCTACAATTGCCAATAATAACTTAATCAATGCTTTCCTTTGCGGATTGTTTATGTTTATTACTTGTCTTGTTCTTATTCAATGTGTGAGGATTTGTTTGCGCTGTTCTAAAGGCACAAATGATATTCCACTTGCTGAAACTCCTTATCGTAAAGCAAGTGAATTTGAAAGGAGTATGGCAAGTATACACTAGATATACCTCTTTTAGGGGTATATTTTAATTTTAAGAATCTCGTTACTTTTGTGAGATTCTTAATCTTGATTTAGCTCTATTTTTGTCCTTTTTTTCTTTTTATTTTTTCTGATTTCATCATTTAAGTTTATTTAAATTAATAATTAAAGCTGACAATAGAGAATCCACGATTTATCGCCCAAAGCTAATACATCAAAATTACGAAAGAGGATTTTTATTATTTACGCGCTGCTTATAAGGAGCTTTCACATAAGGTGCATAATTAATCATTAATTGAGAAAATCTTGTTATACTAGAAATTTATCGTTTACTTTAAGGATTTAATATGGGGTTAAAGGATTAAATGTGAAAGAATATGTTGTCGGTGTAGTTGGAGCAAGTGGTGCTGTAGGTGAAGAGATTTTTAATGTATTAGAAGAACATAAATTTCCTGTATCAAGGATTGTGCCATTAGCCAGTGAGCGGAGTGTAGGCAAAGAAATAGAATTTAATGCCCAAACTTACAAGATTTTAGAAACCACAGATGAAGTATTTGCAAAAGAGGGCATACATATCGCTTTTTTTTCTGCTGGTGGAGCAGTGAGTGAGCGGTTTGCGCCAAGCGCTGCCAAAGCTGGAGCAGTAGTGATTGATAATACAAGCTATTTTCGTATGGATAAAGATGTCCCATTAGTCGTGCCTGATGTGAATCCACAAGATATAGCATTTTGGGACAAAAAGGGTATTATCGCTAATCCCAATTGCTCTACAATCCAAATGGTGCAGGTACTCGCTCCTTTGCATAAGGCATTTAAGATTAAACGTGTAGATGTAAGCACTTATCAAGCTGCGAGTGGTGCAGGAAAGCGCGGTATGGAAGAGCTTGTGTTGCAAATGCAAGCATTTTTTGCTTTCAAGCTTGATGAGGCACAACCGCAAATATTCCCTCATCGCCTTGCTTTGAATGTAATTCCGCATATTGATGTATTTATGTCCAATGATTATACAAAAGAAGAAATGAAAATGATTAATGAGACACATAAGATTATGCACGCAGATTTTCCTTTGAGTGCGACTTGTGTGCGAGTGCCTGTGTTGCGAAGTCATAGTGAATCTATAAGCATTACTTTTGAATCCGAAGTGAGCGCAAAACAAGTGCGTGAGATTCTTTTAGAATCTCCTTATATTGTGCTCTGTGATAATCCTCAAGAAAAGCTTTATCCTATGCCAATATTAGCGACTGAAACAGATCAAACTTATGTGGGACGTGTGCGTGAGGATAATTTTGATAAACATATTGTGCATTTGTGGTGTGTAGCTGACCAAATTCGTGTGGGTGCAGCAACAAATGCTGTGAGAATCGCTCAAAAGTGGATTGAAATGCAAAACTAAAGTAGGAGTGATAAATGATTTTTATTGATGCGTGTTTTAGAAAACCCACGCCTTATACGCCTATATGGCTTATGCGCCAAGCAGGTCGATATTTGAGTGAATACAAACAAACAAGAACAAAGGCTGGAAGTTTTTTAAGCTTATGCAAAAATGTAGAACTTGCTACGGAAGTAACATTGCAGCCTGTGGAGATTCTTGATGTTGATGCAGCTATTTTATTTAGCGATATTTTGGTTGTGCCTTTAGAAATGGGGTTACCCCTTGAGTTTCTCGCAGGCGAGGGTCCTAAATTTAATCGCACAATCAGCAATGTGAGTGATGTTGTGAATTTACAAGAGGGTGCGCATAAACGCCTTACTTATGTTTATGACACCCTAAGCTCTATCCGCTCTAAGTTACCAAAAGAGAAAGCACTTATAGGATTTTGTGGTTCTCCTTGGACTTTAGCAACCTATATGATTGAGGGGCAGGGGAGTAAAACTTACGCTAAAAGTAAAGCAATGCTTTATAAAGAGCCTTATATTTTGAAAACTTTGCTTGAAACTTTGAGTGAGGAGCTCAAACTTTATCTGGAGGGGCAAATCCGCGCAGGGGCAAATGCAGTGCAGATTTTTGATAGCTGGGCAAGTGCACTTGAATGTGAGGTATATTTTGAATTTAGTTGGAAATATATGAAAGATATCGCTCAATACATCAAGGGTAAATATCCACATATTCCTGTTATGCTTTTTCCTAAAGGGATTGCTGGATATTTAGATAAAATCGATGGATGTTTTGATGTCTTTGGCGTGGATTGGGGCACACCTATGGCATTAGCAAAATCATATCTTGGCACAAAATATGTTTTACAAGGTAATCTTGAACCTTCGAGGCTTTATGATAAAGAATCTATGGAGCGTGGAATTGATGAGATTCTAAAAATTATGGGAAAAGAAAAGGGACATATCTTTAATTTAGGACACGGAATGCTTCCAGACTTACCACGCGAGAATGCTATTGCCCTTGTGCAAATGGTAAGAGAAAAATCAAAGCGTTGATGTTATTTTTGGTGTATAAGTAACTTTTAATTTTTTAATTCTTGCACCTTCCATTTCAAGCACTTCAAAAATGCAATGTTCATCAGTAATTTTATCTTTCATCATAGGTAATCGCCCAAATAATCCAAATACATAGCCTCCAATAGTGATATGGTCATTTGTATTTTTAAAAGTAATGTCAAGCATTTCTTCAATATCACTTATTTCAAGTTTTCCATCAAATTCATAAGTTTGCGCATCAATTTGCCTCATATCTTCAATTTTGAGGTCGTGTTCATCAGAAATATCCCCCATAATTTCCTCAATAATATCTTCCATTGTCAAAAGCCCAGAAGTGCCACCGTATTCATCAACAACAAGTGCAGTATGGACTTGTTGACGATTCATTGTATTTAAAATTTCAGAGATATGTGCGCTCTCTGGCACAATAATCATATTGCGGACAAGTTTAGAGAGATTATGCTCTTTGCCTTTTATTGCGTTTTCAAATAAATCGCGGATATGTATCATACCTAGAATATTATCTTTGGAATCTTGATAGTAAGGATAGCGCGTGTGATTCGTTTGCAAAATAATATCAATATTTTTTTCATATCCATCTTGTGCATTTAAACATATCATATCTTTTCTGGGCGTCATAATTTCTCTAGCAAGGGTATCAGAGAAATCAACAGCGTTTTTAATAATCTCACCCTCTATAGAATCTATATAGCCTTCTTTAAGACTTTCACCTATAATAATTTTAAGTTCCTCATCGGAATGGACAGCTTCATTTTCACGTGCAGGCGAGATGTTAATGAACTTAAGAAAAAATGCTGCAAGCAAATCAAAAAGCTTAATCAATGGAGAAAAGATAATCCGAAATGTATAAAGTGGTTTGGCAACGAGAAGCACGACCGATTCTGTTTTGGCAATGGCAACTGACTTTGGCACAAGCTCTCCAAGCACAACGTGAAGAAGCGTTACGAAAACAAAAGCAATCATTGATGCAATAGAATGCACTAAAAGAGGAGAAGATTCCAAAAGATAACCAAATGGAATACTTATAAGCTTAACAAAAGCATTTTCACTAATCCAACCTAGTGCGAGAGAAGCAAGAGTGATGCCAAGTTGTGTTGCACTCAAATATGTATCAAGCGAATGAGTAATTTTTAAAGCAAGAGAAGCATTTTTAACTTCATTTTTCGCAAGTTCCTCTAGCTTTGATTTTCGTATTTTAACAATAGCAAACTCTGAAAGCACAAAAAAGGCATTAAGAAATACTAAAAATAATGCCAAAATAAGCATTAAAATGGACGAATACGGGTCCAAAAAATCTCCTTGTCTAAAAGTAAAGATTTAATTGTAATCAATCAAATCTTTTAAAAAACTAAATACTAAAGCCAAGACTAGTAATCACATAATAAGTAACTCCGCCAAGAACAGCAGATACAGGCACGGTGATAAGCCAAGAAGCAATTATTTTATTAATCGCATTACGTTTTACTAACTCTTGTTTATAAGCTTTCTTAAGTGATTTTCGCTCTTTTCTATCAAAATATGGTATATCTTTGAGTTGTCTATTATTCTTAATAGATTCTAACATCAAACCTTTTTTCTTAATGCTTGCTTTATTAAAACGCTCTAAAAATGCCTCTACTTCTTGAGCATCTTTCCCCTTATGAGCTTTTATGATGATTTGCTGCATTTCATAATAGCGTTTTTTAAGATATTCACGTAAGAATCCCACACCAAATATTGCTCCAATGGCAATATGTGTTGAGCTTACAGGTAATCCAAGTTGGGAAGCCAAGAGAACAGTTAAGGCTGCGCTCATAGCGATACAAAATGCTCTTATTTTATCTAATTCAGTAATTTCGCTTCCCACCGTGCGGATAAGTCTTGGTCCATAGAGTGCAAGTCCTAGAGAAATACCAAGCCCACCTACCAGCATAATCCATAATGGCACACCTGCTTTACTTGTAGGGAGAGATTCACTAAGATTTTTTAACGTTTCATTAATTGCTGCGAGTGGTCCAATAGCGTTTGCAACATCATTTGCTCCGTGAGCGAAGCTTAAAAGTGCTGCTGAAAAAACAAGAGGAATAGTAAAGAGTGAATTAATGTCTTCTTTGGTGTTTAGGAGAGAATCTGCTTTCTTGGCTATGATAGGGCGCACGATAAAATAAACCCCAATCGCTATAATAAAGCTAATGCCTACAGATAAAACCAAATCAAGCGATGGTAATATCTTTTTTAAACCTTTGAGTATAAGGTAAAGACTAAAAGCCCAAGTCATTACAAAAACGAGAATAGGCACTACTTTTTTGGCTGCCTCACGTTTATCTTCTTTATAGGTAATGCTTTTTTTAATGATGATAAGAAAAATTACTGCAATCAAACCACCAAGCACAGGTGAGATAACCCAACTTGATACAATGCGTAAGCACTCTCCCCAATTTACAATTTCAAAGCCTACTGCAACAACTCCAGCACCTAAGATTCCGCCTACAAGAGAATGTGTAGTTGAAACAGGAGCTCCGATAGCAGTAGCAAGGTGTAACCATACTGCACCTGAAGCAAGCGCTGCTAGCATAAGAGCCACAAACACACTTGGGTCAGTGATATTTTGAGAATCTATAATACCTGATTTAATCGTCTCTACGACTTCCCCACCAGCGATAACTGCTCCCATAGCTTCACAAATTGCAGCAATTATAATCGCCCCTACAAGTGTAATTGCGTGGGAGCCAACTGCTGGTCCAACATTGTTTGCCACATCATTTGCTCCAATGCTCATCGCCATATAGCCACCGATGATAGTTGCAAAAACAAGTAAAAGTGTGTTATATCCTGTATGAACAAAAATTGCTATCAGAGAAATAACTAGAAAAAAGATGAGTACAATAAAAAGCTTTATACCATCTTTTTGGTTAAAGTTCTGAGCCTTTTCAATTTGCTTGACATTTTTAAACTCCATAAATCCTCCTTTTAATTGAGTTTATTAGGTAACCAAAGCGAAATATCTGGAATATAAGTTATAAGCAATAAACCCACCAACATTATTCCAAGCCAAGGAAGCACCGAAGTTGTTACATCTTTAAGGCTAAGCCCAGTAAGTGAACTTGCCACAAAAAGATTTAAACCTACAGGTGGTGTAAGCATACCTAGTTCCATATTTACAACCATTACAACACCAAAATGTATGGGGTCTATACCAAGAGCTAAGGCAATGGGCAAAAGGAGAGGTGTCATTATCATAATCACAGAGCTAGGTTCCATAAACTGCCCCATAACAAAGAGCATAATATTTACAAGGATAAGAAATACCCACCAACTCATTTGCTGCGCAATAAGAAATTCAGCTATAAGATGAGGGATTCTCTCATTGGTTAAAAAATGTGCAAATACGACTGCAAAACCTATGATAAAAAATATCATAGCTGTGGTAATAGCTGCATCTAAAAATACCGAATGAAGATTCTTGAGTTTAATATCTTTATATACAAAAACAGAAATAATAAACGCATATACTGCACTAATGCCTGCTGCTTCTGTAGCAGTAAATATACCCCCATAAATACCTCCAATGATAACAAAGACAATAAGCAATGCCCAAAATGCTTCTCTGAATTTTTGAAAACGCACTTTGAAACTTTCAGGTTTTGTCGCTTTGAAACCTAGTCGTTTTGCACCTACATACGCATAAAGCATCATCATAGTGCCAATCATTAACCCCGGAATCACTCCTGCCATAAAAAGTTTTTCAATGGAAACTTCTGCTGTTACACCATAGACAATCATTACAACTGAAGGAGGAATAAGAATCCCTAGACTTCCAGCTGATGTAATAGCACCTATGGCATAACTTTTTGGATATTTTGCATTAGCAATGGCTAAAAACATTACTGAACCTACAGCTACAACCGTAGCAGGGGAGCTACCGCTTACGGCAGCAAAAATTATACAAGCTAAAATTGCACTTATAGGTAATCCACCCGGTAAATGCCCTACAAGAGAGGTTGCAAAATTGATAATACGTTGAGCTGAACTTCCTTTACTCATAAGAGAACCTGCAAGAATAAACATAGGAATTGCCATAAGAGCAGGTTTTAAGCCATTAAACATAATTTCAGCTGAACCAATAATATTGTATGAAGTAAAAAAATACAGTGCACTAATTGCGCTTATGCCTAAAGCAACCGAAACAGGAACACCTAAAAGCAATAAACCAAATAAAGCAACCATTAGATATGCAACACTCATTAATACTCCATTAATCTTTAATCACAGAATCGTGTATCATTTCATTTTCGGCATTTTTAATTACTTTGTCTGCTTCCATCCAAGAGACTTCATAGATTTTTTCAATACAACGGTAAGTTGCACCAAAAAAAGCAAAAGGCAGACAAAGCAAAAAAATCCATAAAGGGACATTATGCAGAGCTTCGCTCATATAACCAAGAATATAATTATCGTAACATACCATAGCTCCGGCATATGTCATAAAAGCAAGAAAGATTGCATTAAGCGTATGTATACCAAGCACACAAGCTTTAGCATATTGAGGAGGAAAACGCTCAAGAAGCATAGTAACACTGATATGTACGCCTTTTCTAAATCCATATGCTGCACCAAAAAGAGCTGACCACAAAAAACAATATCGTGCAATTTCTTCTGCCCAAGTCAGTGAGAGGTGGATAAAATCTGGAAATAATCCAGTGAGATAACGGCAAAATACATTTAAAGCAGTAATAAGCACCCCTACAACTAAGCCAATTACGGCAATGTTTTTATTTATAGAGGCAATAATTTTATCTAAAATGGCAAAAATTTTAAGAATGCGTGGGTTATGATGTGCCCATACAAATGGTTTAGTAATCCAAGAAAACATCAAGTTTCCTCCGCAAATTATTGCACTTGTATAATTTTTTCAATCAAATCTTGCCCAACTATATTATAAAACTTGGGATAAATAGTCTGCATAGTTTCTTTCCATAGAGCTTTTTGCTCATCATTAAGTGTGATAATTTGTGTTTTTGTTGCGTCATCCTTTTCAAGTTTTTTAAGAAATAGTTTTTCTTCTTTTGCACTTTCTTCTCGTTCAAACTCTGTAGCTTCGTGGAGAGCTTGCTTAAAAATTTCTTTTAAATCATCAGGAAGCTCCTTCCAAAATTTATCACTCACCACAACTAGATAACCTAAATAGCCGTGATTTGAAAGTGTAACAGAGCTTTGCACTTCATAAAATTTAGAATTATAGAAGTTAGAGAGAGGATTTTCGGCTGCATCAACTACGCCTGTAGAAAGTGCAGAATATACTTCACCAAATGGTAATACTTGAGGAATAGCACCAATGGCTTTTGTTTGCTCCTCTAGCACTTTAGAGCTCATAATTCTCATTTTTTGTCCCTTAGCATCTTCAGGCACAATAATAGGCTTTTTATTGGTGCTAAATTGTTTAAAACCAGCGTCCCAATAATCAAGAGCAATAATACCACGTTGTGAAATAACATCTTTTAGAATCTGACCAACTTCTCCATCCATAACTTTATGCAAATGGTTTGTATCACGGAATAAAAATGGAATATCCCATATATTAAATTCTTTGGCAATAGGTGTAAATTTTGAAAAACTTGGTGCTGCCATTTGAATATTATTGCGTGTAAGTTCTTGGAATACTTTATCATCATCTACAAGTTGTGCACTTGGAAATACTTCTACTTTGATTTTAGCGCCACTAAGTTCATTTACGCGTTTGGCAAAAAAATCAGCAGCTTTACCCTTAGGAGTATTACTACTTACAACGTGAGCAAATTTCACTTTATAGCTTTCTTGTGTTTTATCTTCACTACAGCCCAAAAAACCAAAACCTATGATGCAACCTAAGATTAATGCCAACATTTTGTTCATAATTTTACTCCTTAATATTATCTTAGTTTTCTAGCTTTTATTCTATAAGGATTTATTATAAATAATAAAGAGGGTTTTGAGGTTTTTTACTTTAAAATTATCATTTTGTATCATTTATAAACAATTCTTTGATTTTCTAGTATTTGAAAAAATACGTTAAAATTGTATATTAAATTATAGAATCATAAGGAGTTTGAGTGTTTCCTTTTAGTGATGAAGAGCTTAAAATGCCTGTTGAAATAGTTATCCAAAAAGTGCGTCCTACACTTACGCTTGATGGCGGTGATATTACTTTACTTGGTATTAAAGATGCAAAAGTATATGTGCGCCTTGAAGGTGCGTGCAAAGGGTGTCCGAGTTCAGCAAATACGCTTAAATATGCCATTGAGAATCGTCTTAAAGAGGAAATTCACCCTGATATAGCTATTGTTAATGTTCAACACGGAAAAGAAGCAGATTTTCAAATAGGATAGAATTTATGGAATCAATCAAGCTAACTGATACGCGCACACGTCAAGTTATCAATAAAAACAATAAAAAAGCTTTTGATTTTTTTGCCGCTAAGCAGTATAAAAAAGCTTTTGGATTTTTTGCACATAATTTAAGTCTTGAACCTAATAATACAGAATCTACTATTGGTGTGCTTCTTTCGGATATGGCTCAAGATTTTGAAGAACAAGCTCTTGGTTTATATGAGTATTATCAAATTTTGCTTTCACAAGAAATAAGCAAGAGTAAGGCGAGAGAACAAATGCTTAAAACCATTCGCAGTTTTGATAAAAGCACTAATAAAATTTTTAATATGATAAAGCATATTGAAAATTTACGTGCTGATGCGATTAATGGCATCTTATATCAGGATTTCAAACAAATTGTCCAAGACAAGCAGAGCTTTAAAGAAGCTTTTGAAGACTTAATCTTTAGCACTAAAATTATTTTTACAAACAAGAATGAGTTTTATGAATTTCTTAATCAACTTGTAGAAAATAATTATCAAGATATGTCAATGGAATATATTGAATATATGGAATCTTTAAAAAAAAGTGTTATTTACGATAAAGAGATTGAGAAGATTCTCCAAAAGGTAGCTGATGATAATCAAAAAAAACGTAAGTTATAAGGATAGAAGCTTTATAGCTCTGACAGATGATACACGAGTGATAGAATCCCTCTTAAAAGGTGAGGGTGATAAATTTGGCTTGCAAAAAGATGCAGATACAGACAAGGTTTTATTCGTAAAGAATAAACAAAATAAAAACTTTATTACGCCTCAAATAGCACAATCTTGCTCTATGGTAGAATCTTATGAACTTAACGATATTCTTATGGCAAATTTTTCTCATAATTCACCAAATATTGTAGGTATCACTGGCACAAATGGAAAAACAACCACCGCAGCTATTATTTACTCTATTTTGCTTGATTTGGGATTTAATGTTGCCTTGCTTGGCACAAGAGGTTTTTTTATTAATGAGCATAGGATTAAACCTAAAGGCTTGACAACTCCAAGTATGCTTGAGCTATATGAAAATCTTTGTATAGCAATGGAGCAAAAGTGTAATTTTTTTATTATGGAAGTAAGCTCCCACGCTATTGAACAAGAACGCATAGCCGGACTTGATTTTGCACTTAAGATTCTCACAAATATTACAAGTGATCATTTGGATTATCATAAGAGTGTAGAAGAATATCGGCGCATTAAAAATAGCTTTTTTGAAGGTGAAGGTAGAAAACTCCTCAATGCTGATGAGCCCTATATATATTGCACTGATAAAGCAGCATATTTCTATGGCATAGAAAAAAAAGGAAATTTAAGCGTTGATGTATATGCACTTGAAAATGGTATTGATGGGTATATTTCGTGGAGAGAACGAGATTATAAGACAAATGAACAAAGTGCAATACAAGCGCATTTGTATGGAAAGCATAACCTGTATAATACCCTTGCTGCTATTGGAGCAGTAAAGATTCTCACTCAAGAACCACTAGAGCGAATAGCGGAGGCATTAGAACATTTTGGTGGTGTGAGTGGACGTATGGAGGTAGTGCATAATATGCCTCTTGTTATTGTGGATTTTGCTCACACATACGATGGTATGTATCAAATCTTTGAGAGTTTTAGGCATTGTAAAAT
Organism: Helicobacter hepaticus ATCC 51449; assembly: GCF_000007905.1. Classification (NCBI taxonomy): domain Bacteria; kingdom Pseudomonadati; phylum Campylobacterota; class Epsilonproteobacteria; order Campylobacterales; family Helicobacteraceae; genus Helicobacter; species Helicobacter hepaticus. The sequence goes on along the minus strand of NC_004917.1, from coordinate 1,786,431 downwards.
AGCTGTTGTTTTTGGGGCAGGTGGTGATAGAGATAAATCTAAACGCCCTAAAATGGGAGCTTGTGCGCAACAATTTGCACATAAAATTTATATCACAAGCGACAATCCACGCACAGAATCCCCAAAAAGCATTATTGAGGATATTTTGAGTGGTATGCAAGATGGAGAATATGTATTTGTTGAAGCAGATCGCAAAAAAGCAATTTATATGGCGCTAGAATCCTTAGAATCTGATGAAGTGCTTTTGATTTTAGGCAAAGGCGATGAAGATTATCAAATTATAGGTAATGAAAAAATATATTTTGATGATAGGGAAGTAGTGCGCAACTATTTTGCAAGCCGCACATAGTTTTATTGTTCAATCCATTCTTGTATTTTTTTATATAACTGAACACTTACGCGCTGTGAAGCAAAACGTAATGCCTCTTGCACATTGGTAGCATTATGAGTATAGCTTACATTTGTATTAAATATGGGATTATTGCGACAATCAAATATGGTAAAAATTATATTAATTTTTACACCTTCGTTGCTGTTGCTTACTTGCACTTTAGCTTTTAGAATTTGGTTTGCTTGAGAATCAAAGCTGTAAAAATGTCCCAATTCCTTTGCCAAATTATTATAAATTATTTCATTAGTCAAATTACTTTCAATAACAAGCTTCGCATTAGGTTGTGGTGTATTTGCGGCAAGGATATTTTCAAAATTATTAAGTGGTTTGCTTGTAGTTCCTAATGTTTGGAGTAGTGTAGCATACAGGTGTAAAATTTCTAAATTTTTCTCAATCTGTATTTTATCTTTAATAGAAATTGTGTTGCATTGAGTAATACGAGAAAGATTAAGGGAGTTATATACGGTATTGAACTTTTTTTGGAACTGCTTAATAAGAGTAGCTTTATGAACTTTTGCTTCTACATAAAATATACCATTTTCAAATGCACTACGTGAATATTGCACATCATTTAATTCAATTCCTGCACTATCAAGATATACCTCATTGCTTGAATTATGAGTGATAAGATTATTTTGTCTTTTTATATTGGAGCTAAATTGTGTGCTTACTTGGACATTGATTTGGGTAATAATATCACTCAAAGCATTAGCTTGAGCAGTATTGAGACTATTTGCACTTCCAAAACCAATGAGTTGGGTTTCATTTGTTGAGGATTTACCATACCAAGAAGGAGGTTTAGGCGAACTACCAAAGCAACCTCCATATATAATGATAATATATATGGGAAGTATGATTCTTAGCAATGACATCATATTTAATTTATTTTAGTTTTCAAATTTAGCATTACCGAATCAAAAATGATCTTGCAGCCTCTTGTCTTATATTGCTTGGAAGAGAACTTTTGTTAATTTCTCTCTTTACATTAGCTTGAAGCTTGGCTTTAAGCTCCGGATTAAGTTTAATAAGCACAAAGATTTTGGTTGCATCTTTGGTAATCCAAGTATCGGTTTGCTTTGTTCCACTAAGAGTTTGAGAAACACCCTGTTTTATGATTTGTTCACTAGCTTTAGAAACCTGCGCATCTTGGACTGAAGAACCCATAGTTACACTTGCTGCACGATTTATTACGCCTTCAACCTCTGTAGCTACTTGTCGTGCAAGTTCATCTCTAGCTAAAGCTAATGCTTCTGTGCGTGCATAGCCCAAATCACCATTAATAATATCAGCAATTCCTACGGCGCTCATATCACCTTGCCCACCATTGAGCACCCAATTTGGTGCACCTTGAATACTAAGAGCTTGAAGTGCTTTTTTATCGATACTCTTACCACCAACACCAAGTGCATCATCTTTATTGGCGCAGCCTATAATAAGCAACCCTGTAATAATGCCTCCAAATAAAACTTTTGTATGTGTTTTCATAAATGCCTCCTAAAATTTAGTTATTTACCAGCTTACAGATGAATTTGAGCCAAGCTTAATGATATTTACCTCATCGTCCCAAACAACAAGACCATCTTTAATGTTGGTAAGTGTGAGAAGGAAATAATAGTCAGTGCGCTGCTTTGAGCCAATTTTAGTATTTTTTTGCACAATTTTTCCTGATAGAGAAAATTCTGGAGCTTTTAATGTGCCTTTTTCAATTGTAGTGTGTTGGTCAAATTCATCATTATCACGCACACTCCTACCCATCGTAATACCTTTATCTTTTTTATTTCCTACTGCGAGAGTAAGAACAAATTTTCCACTATTACGCATATCACGTGTTACTTTCCGAGTAAGCTGTTCTGTATCAATAGTTTGCATAGTATCATTAATGACATTTGATATCATTAATACTTTAGGAGAGCCTGTGCGAGAAAGATTGCGCACATAATTACTATTGAGTAAAGAACGAACACTATTACTTGCTGCTTTTTCAATGTCGTGATAATCAAGTCCCATACTTGTATAAGATTTAGAATCTGCTGTATTAATATATTTTGGTGATGTGCTACAACCTACCATAAATAATGCACCTATGGTTATAAGATATAAAAAAGCTTTATTCATCAATGTTACCGCCCTTTAAGATTCTATAAGTTGGGTTATTACCCTTGACACGCAAATATAGAATGTTATCGTTTTTTTCACATAAAGTAATAATATTTTTTATTTTTTGCATATTTTTTTGTAAAGATGTTTCTTTTATACACTCAAAATGCACATTATAAAGTGGACGATTATCAGCCTGAAGCATAAATTTACCCACATTATTTGGAATTTGTAGCACAAGTACACGTTTGGGTAAAGCTGTAGCAATACGCACATCAGCATTTGTTGTGCTCATAGAATAAAGTGCACCTGCTAAAGCTCCTATTGTGCCAAATTGATTATCCAATACATTTTGAGTAATTGATTTGAGTATAGCAGAAGAGATTGTGCGTGTAAGAATAAAGGGGAGTTGCTTATTAAATTCATTTGCAATCACTTTATCTAAATCAGCTACTTCAGAGGCTTTAAAATTTTGTTGTTCTGTGCTTTGAGCTTGATATATGCGAGCACTTATTTTTCCTTCTACAAGCATTGGTATAGCAACACCTACGTGCAAGACATTATTGCTAACATAAAATGTAGGTAAATTAATTGACATATCCTGTTTATGCGCACTTTGCCCATCTTCAATAATAAACCAAGTATATCTAGCATCTGTATTACTATTTTTACGCTTTTGCATTATTTGTAAGTCTTGATTAATGATTGAAGCGTGATTAATCCCATAAGATTCTTTGTATAAATCCATTGCTTTATTGTAATCTTCTTCAAGCATAAAAAAAAGCGCGGAAACATAACTTACTGCAGGATTGATAAAGCCCTCATAAGCTTGAAAATTTTTTAAATTGCTGTATTCTTTTTGCAAAAGAGAAGAGATAGAAGAGTGAGTATCAACTTGCTGAAGATTCCTATCTTGTGCATTTTGTTTATGTTCTTGTGCAAGAGCTTTTTGAATATCTTTATTAAAGTAATCTTTAGCACGACGTTGTCTGTCATTTGCACGATTAAATTCTACACGTGCACGAGCATAGTCTTTTTGCGACATAGTATTGAGTGCCTTATAATAATTGAACATAACGCCCTCATAAATATTGCCACGATAATCTCTAATATTTTCATTAACAAGCACTGAACCTACACTGCCAAATATGCCACCCATTAAACCTTCTGATTCATATTTGCTAAAGAGTGTTTCACCTTGTTCTAAAAGATTTAGAGTATCTTCTTGATGTGAAGTAAATGCACTCACACCCGCTTGAAGATTCCATAATACATCTCCAGATTTTCCGGCTTTGTCTTTGGCATATTTATAGGCTTTTTCATCATTGCCACCGTAGTAATATTTATTAAATGATTGTAAAGAATCGTGGTGTGAGCAAGCAGTCATAAAAATTATAGTAATCCATAGCATACTTATGAATACAATTTGTCTCAAATGATTCTCTCTAAAATGTTAAGATTTAAGTAGTTTTGGATTCTAATCTTTTAATATTTAAGATTCACTTTAATTTCACATTTTTTCAATATCATTTTAAGAGTAACCTTAAGATATTAAAAGGAATGAGATAAGTGAGGAAGATATGCTTATTTGTTGGTATGATATATACTGGTTGTAGCACACCTATTCCCACACTTGAGCAAAGTGCTAAGCAAACACATATTCCCGCTGCTTTTTCTAATACCAAAGACTTACTTACATCTCAAAATACCACAAAAATAAAACAATCCACAAATCTTATAAATATGGAATCCTTACAAGAGCAACCTTTTAGATTACAGCAGTTTATGGCACTTATTGATGATAAGCAGTTGCACCAAATCCTTCATCTTGCGCTTGAAAATAATACAAATGTATTGAGTATGATTTCTCGTATTAAGCAAGCCAAGTCTCAAATGAAAATCAATACAGCAAATATGTTTCCTACAATTAATGCTGGGTTAAATTCAAGTTATATTGATAGGCGCACTCTCTCTCAAAGCACAATTATCCGTCCAGGTGCAAATTCAATCAATGCAAATATCAGTATGAGTTGGGAACTTGACTTATTTGGTAAACTTAATGCCTTACGTCAAGCGAACAAAAAATCTTATCTTCAAGCACAAAGTAATCTTGCTTTTGCACAAATTTCTTTAATTGCTGAAGTGGCGACTTTATATTTTACATTGCGGGATAATGCTTATTCGCTTGCTATTGCCGAATCTACTCTAAAAAACTTAGAGCAGATTCAGGCAATTAATATAGATAAATATAAATTAGGACTTATTGATGTAAGCACTTATCAAAGCTTTGTGGCAAATACAACCGCGCAAAAGAATACTTATGAAAGTCTCTCTTATACTTTTGAGCAAAATAAAAATGCTCTGCTTGTGCTTTTAAATATCACTGCCGATGAACTCGCCCAAAACATTGATTTTTTAGATTCTATAAATTACACATTTCCGCATATTGCAAATTTTTATGTAGATAAAATGCCAAGTGATATTTTGCTCTCTCGTCCAGATATCCAAGCAAGTCTTTATGCTCTGCATTCTCAGCTTTATAAACAAACAAATGCAAATGCTGCAAGATTGCCAAATATTTCGCTTAGTGGCTCAATCGGTGAGATTCTATATAGCACAAATGGCGCAGGTTCTCTCGTATTTCAGATAGCAAATTCCATTACTGCACCTCTGCTTAATCGCACCCCTTTAAAGCAAAATTATCTTATTCAAAAAGAGTTAAGTAATGAAGCATATTATACCTTGCAAAATAATGTTAATACAGCTTTAGGCGAGGTTGAAAACGCACTTTTTGATGTACAATCTAAAAAACGTCAGGTGCAAAATACGCAAAATGTATATGAAATTGGTGTAAAGGCTTACGAAAGTAATAGTGCAAAAAATAAACGTGGATTGCTTGATAAAAATGATTTTTTAAATAATGAAAATACATATCTTAATTTGCAGACACAGCTTCATAGTGCAAAAACAAACGAGATTCTATCGCTTATTACGCTTTTTAAAGCTTTAGGTGGGAATCTTGCTTTGGAGCAAATAGAGAATCCACAAAAAGAACAATCTCCACAAGGAAACAAAGAATGAATTTATATCAAACTCTTCATACAAAAAAATATATAGGCAAAAAAATTCCTCCTATGGTGTGGTTTATCTTACTTGGTGTCATTGCACTTTGTATAGGTGGTATTATTTTATGGAATCTTTTTACTTCCCAAATGGAATATGAGACAATAAAACCTACTCGTGGTGATATTAAATCAAGCATTTCAGCTTCAGGCTCTCTCTCTCCTGTGAATGAAGTAGAAATTGGGAGTGTGATTTCCGGACTTGTGCTTGAAGTACTTGTAGATGAAAATGATGAAGTCAAGCAAGGACAAGTGCTTGCTCGCATTAATCCAGAGAGTATTAATCAACAGATTGCTAAATTTCAAGCCCAGCTTCATTCCGCACAAGCTCAACTTAGAGCGAGTGAGCAAACTTTGGCAGATAAAAAATGGAATTATGATAGATTAAAAGAACTTTATAAAGCAACAAATGGGGCTTCGCCTTCTCTACTTGAATTACAAACTGCTAAAACTAATTATACCTCTGCACGTTCCGATGTAGATATTAAGCGCGCTACTATCATTGAAATTCAAACAAGCATAGAAAGCGCTAAGATTGATTTAAAAAATTCCGAAATTATTTCACCCGTTGATGGTATTGTTCTTACGCGTAGCGTTGAAGTGGGGCAAAGCGTAGCAGCAAGTTTTCAAGCTCCTACGCTTTTTAAGGTTGCTGAGAATCTTGAAGAAATGCAGCTTTATGCAAGCATTTCAGAGGCAGATATTGGCAAGGTTAAAGAAGGACAAGAAGTCATTTTCACCGTTGATGCTTACCCAGATAAAAATTTTCACGCAAAAGTTAATCGTGTGAATTTTGGTTCAGGCGATGGAGGCAGCTCTTCTTCAAATACTTCTTCAAGCACTTCTAACATCATTACTTATCGTGCAAAAATTGAAGTGGATAATAAATCTCTCCTTTTGCGTCCTGATATGAGTGCCACAGCTGATATTATCATTGCAAAAGCCCAAAATGCACTTCTTGTGCCAAGTTCTGCTTTGTATTTTGATTTAAATAAGGCATTGCAAAAAGCAGGCATAAAAAAGAATGATTCTGCACTCAATCCAATGGTTGCACCCTCGCGCCCACGTCCTAAAGCGCAAATTAATATCAAGCAAAAGCAACAAGGCAAAAGTGGCACATTATGGATTTTAAAAAATGGCGTGCCCGAATCTGTGGAGGTAGAGACGGGTATTACCGATGGGGTTTATACACAGATTCTAAGCGGTATTGACGAGCAAACACAAGTGATTACAAAAATAAAGGTGCAATGATTTAAGGCAAGTTAAATATGGAAGATTTTATTAAATTGCACAATGTGCGCAAAACTTATGGCAAGGGAGAGAGTGCATTTGAAGCACTCAAAGGTGTAGATTTACTCATTGATAAAGGCGAATTTGTTGCATTAATGGGACCTAGTGGTTCGGGTAAATCAAGTCTAGCAAATATACTTGGCACTCTTGATGTCGGGAGTAGTGGAGAATATTGGTTTTATGATGTGAATGTATTTGAACTTACACAAAATCAACGTGCACTTTTACGCAGAAACTATATAGGCTTTATTTTTCAAGGTTTTAATCTTTTAGCACGCACAACTGCGTTAGAAAATGTAGAATTGCCCCTTATGTATCGTGGAGTAAAAAAGACAGAAAGAGAAGAGATTGCTCTTAAAGCACTTGATAAAGTAGGATTAAAAGATTGGGCTTCGCACACAAGTGCAAAATTAAGCGGAGGACAACAACAACGCGTAGCAATTGCACGAGCAATTGCTTCAGAACCACTTTTTTTACTTGCTGATGAACCAACAGGAAATCTTGATACAAAACGAAGTGTGGAAATTATGGAAATTCTCCAAGAACTCAATCAAAATTTGGGTATTACGATTCTTATGGTAACGCACGAACCTGATATGGCAAAATATGCAAGTAGGGAATTGCACTTTTTAGATGGGCGCTTAATAAGTGATTCAAAGGATTGCTAATGATTTTAAATGCTTTTATCCTCGCATTAAGACAAATTAAACGCAACTTCTTGCGCGCATTTTTAACAATGCTTGGGGTAATCATTGGTGTGGGTGCAGTGGTGGTAATGATTAGTTTAGGAAATGGCACGACTAAAATGATAAGCGATAGAATCTCCTCACTTGGCAGCAACCTTTTGCTTGTGTTTCCTGCGCGCGTAATGAATCCAAGTGGAGCAAATCTTCGCCGTAATTTTAGCCTGCAAGAAGCACAGAATCTTACTATGCTTACACACGAATATATACAGGCTCTTGCACCCATTTCTCAAGGTTCAGTTACCCTACAATACCAAGCTCAAAATACAGCAACTCAAGCACAAGGTGTAAATGCAGCATTTTTTGAAGTAACGCAATGGGATACAAGTGAAGGAAGAAGTTTTGAAGAAAATGAATATCGTGTAGGAAGCAATGTGTGTATGATAGGACAATCGGTGCGTAAGAATCTATTTAATGAGGGTAATCCCTTGGGACAGAGGATTCGTTTAAATACAATCGTGTGTGAGTGCATTGGCGTATTAGAATCTAAAGGGCAGGGTGGTATGGGAAATGACCAAGATGATGTAATTTTGCTTCCACTCAAAACATTCTTACGTTCTGTATCAGGGAGCAATACACTTTTTTTTGTTAATCGACTTATGCTTCGTGCAAAAGATGGCGTAGATTCTGAACAAATGCTTCCCGCTCTTACTCAAGCACTGCGTCAAGTGCGCAATGTCCGTGCCGGAGATAGAGATTCTTTTGAGATTATGGATACAAAGCAGATTGCAGAGACACTCACTTCTGCCACAAAGAGACTTACCGCATTTTTAGGTTTAATTGCTGGAGTAAGCTTAGTTGTAGGGGGAATTGGCATTATGAATATTATGCTCGTTTCCGTAACAGAGCGCACCAAAGAAATTGGAACGCGTATGGCTATTGGTGCATTGCAGAGTGAAGTGCTTATGCAGTTTTTAATAGAATCTATTACCTTAAGCTCACTTGGAGGAATAATTGGAATTATTTGGGCATTTTTTGCTTCATTGAGCCTAAGTTATTATATGGAAATTCCTTTTATTTTTGATATTCCAACGGCTATCATTGCCTTTTTATTTTCGGCTTTTATTGGTGTTCTCTTTGGTTATCTTCCCGCAAGGAGAGCCTCAAAGCTTAATCCTATTGATGCGCTGCGCCACGAATAGTTGAGTAGATTCTATGGGAGAGAAAGAATAGGGTAGCCGTGTTTATTGCTTATAGGAAGCTCAAAGTGCCACCATTCTGTTTTTATACTCTTTAATCCAGCTTGGCTCATTATCTCTTGGAGTTCGTTACGATGAGTGCAATTTTGTGTTCGAGATTGCGGACACATATAATCACGCCACGCTTTTGCACTAAATTCATCAAATGCGCTTGGCATACTTAAAGCTTCTCCATTTCCTTGAGCTAAGCCCACATCAATGGCAATCCCCCTTGAGTGATTTGAGCCTTTCTTTGGGTGAGCGACATAGCGCGTATCAGGCACAATACTCCAAGCAAGCTCTTGTGCAGCTTGTGGACGGAAACAATCATACACAATAAGCTTTAAATTCTTTGCTTTTAGAATCTTGGCAAGTTTTTGCATATGCTCTTTCATATCTTTATGGAGATAGCATTTGTGTAAAGAAAAAGGTGCATAGATATTTGTTTTCATAAAGTTTTCTTTACTATCATAAGCAAGCCGCGTGATAAAAGTATCTTTATCTATTTCTTCAAGTGCAAAAAGCCCAATATTACGCATTTTATCTTCAATTAGAGAATCTTTGCCTTGCGCAAAGCTACATATAATTATAATTAAAAGCAAGGCAAGTTTCATTCTTTACATTCTTTCAACATATGTCAAATTTTTAAAACGCATTTTGAATCTCTCTGCTAAGCTTAGGTTCGTTTTCTCTCCATTTTTATGTAAAAAATTCAGCAACATTCCCCAAAAGCCTATTTCATTTTTACCTAACTCTTGCTTCTCAATGGCTGCTTGTTCTTGCGCAATATTGAGCACACTCAAAATATCTCCTTTAGCAAGTAGAGAAAATACTTTATATCGTAAGTTTTTCTCACTTTGGTCTTGAAGATGCTGCACATATTCATCAAAATTGCGATATGTTGCATAAAAGGTATCAATACAAGATTGGACATACTCTAGCATTAAGGGGAGTTTTTCTTTGATAGTTGTTATTTGGGCTTCATCAAAGGGCTTTTTACAAGGGATTACATAAAAGCTTTTTTCTGCTCCTATATTTTCGCTTGGCACAACAAAAGAACCATTTGCCCTCAAAGCATCACTTTTGTAAGTTAAGCATTCTTCTGCCTCTGTAATTTCCCAATAGAGTCTATCCATCTCATAGCCTTTAATCGTTACACTCCAAATGCCTGTATGATATGTATCTGGACGCCTATGTAATAACTCATAATGCACACTAATAAAATCATCTCCATTGCGTTTATACAAAATCCAATTTGAGTAAGTTTTAAATCCCTTTGCTTTGGCTAATACTTTAAAATAAGATTCTAATTCTTTGCTTATACTCTTATCAATTTTTGCCACTTCCCCTCCTAAAGCCTCTTATCGTGTTTGGTTATGATGAATTAACACCATTATAGCAGAGGATTATCTATAATCATAGCTGCTATAGCCTTCATAATCGGCATTGATAAGTGTGCTATCAATACAGGAGGGAATCTCCACATCATCATCTACTTCGATACATTTTAGATTCTTACACTCGCTTAGCCACTCTGGTAAAGCTTTTATGGGATTGTCATTCAAACATAAAATTTCTAAAGATTGTAGATTTTTTATACTCTCTGGCAAAGATGTAATGTTATTTCCACTTAAGTAAAGTTCTCTTAAAGATTCTAGTTTGCCAATTTCTTGTGGGATTTGTGTGAGTTCATTATCAAATAAATCCAAAACTTCTAAACCCTTGATTTCACATATTTCTTTAGGAATGCTTTGAATGGATTGTTCCTGTGCTACAATGGCTTTTAAGCCCTTTAATGCACCTAATGCTTTTGGTAAATCTTTTATTCCCTCAGGGCAATTGTCATCAAGTGCAAATAGTCTTGTTTCCAAAAGCCAATCTTCAAGTTCGCTAGGGTCTAAATCTGCAGGATTTTCATCGCAATATCGTAAAGAATCTGTCATATCTTCAAGCATTAGTCCGCAATCATCGCAATTATTCCATAGCCAATTACTTAACTCTTCAAGTTCCTGTGGGGTAAGTTTTGAAACATTATCTTCTTGTTTCATTGTTTCTCCTTTTTGTTTTTACTATTATTATATCACGCATTTTTTTTTTTTTTGAATAATAATTTTTAGAGTTTTTAGTAAAATTTTAAAATAAGTTACAATAAATTACATTATTTTTCTTTTATAATTTTAGTTTGCATAAAATAAATACATATAAAATATAAATATTTATTACTTTTTAGCAATCAAAGTGCCAAAATTCACCCATTTAAAAAGCACCTCAATGCCACTAAAACCTATATCTTTAAGCATTGCAATATTTTCTTCAAGGCTAAAAGGCACAAGCACATTTTCTAATGCTTCACGCTTTTTGCTAATTTCGGTTTTTGTGTAGCCTTGCTCTTGTTTATAGCGAACATATCGTTCTATCATTTGCCTATCAAGGATTCTATGATGAGAAGTCATCTTTTCGCTCACAATTAAAATTCCTCCCTCCGTAAGAGCATTGTAAATTTTTTGCAGAAGTGCAGGGCGTTGCATTGGGCGGATAAATTGTAAGCTATAATTAGCAATTACAATATCAGAGTGCAAAAAATCGTATTCAAGCAAGTCTGTGCAGATAAATTCAATGTTCGCGTTATAGGCTTGAGCTTTAAGTGAGGCTTTATCAATCATAGCTTGAGAACTATCAATACCAATAAAGCGTGTATGTGTTGATAAAGCTTGAGAGAGAGCTAAAAGTGTCGTTCCTGTGGAGCTTCCTAAATCATAAACAAGAGGTATAGCACTTTTAGAAGATTCTAAAGTATAGGAGCAAAAATCTACAATTAAACCTAACACCTCTTTATAATGAGGAATTGAACGCTCAAGCATATCATCAAACACACTTGCTACTTGCGCATCAAATTCAAATTGTTTGCCAATATCTTGTTTAAAGATTCTATCTTTCATTATTTTGCCTAGAATCTAACCAAATTGCATCATACCTTCAAGTGGAGAACTTGCACTTGCATAGGCTTTACGTGGTATGCGTCCAGCAAGATAGCTTAATCGCCCGGCTTTTACAGCGTATTTCATCGCTTCTGCCATCGTTACAGGATTTTGTGCTTGAGCAATTGCCGTATTTGTAAGCACAGCATCTGCTCCTAACTCCATAGCGATACTTGCATCACTCGCACAGCCTACCCCCGCATCAACAATCACAGGCACTTTTACTGCTTCTTTGATAAAGCCGATATTATAACGATTTTGGATTCCAAGTCCGCTTCCAATAGGCGCAGCAAGAGGCATAATCGCGCTTGCTCCCGCATTTTCAAGTCGTTTTGCCATAATAGGGTCATCATTTGTATAAGCCAATACGCAAAAGCCCTCATTTGCTAGAATCTCTGTGGCTTGTAGGCTCTCTATTACATCAGGATAGAGTGTTTTGTCTATATCGCCTATGATTTCAAGCTTGATAAAATCAATACCTGTTGCTTCTCTCACAAGACGAAAGAGTGTAATTGCTTCCTTAGCATTGACACACCCAGCAGAGTTGGGCAAAAACTGAATATTTGTATCTTTAAAGGTTTCAAGAAGATTCTCACTTTTATTATCCATAATATTCACACGCCTAACTGCAACGGTGATAATTTCTGCGCCACTTGCTAAAGTCGCTTCTTTGGTGGTAGCAAAGTCTTTATATTTTCCGCTCCCGACAATTAAGCGCGATGCGAAAGTATGTGAGCCGATTTTGAGAGTATCTTTAATATGATTCATTTATGTATCCTTTTATGAGATTGCAAGGTAGTAATGCTTTCAAGAAGCATACTTGGTGTCAATGCGTAATTTGCAATATGTTTTGTAGCTTCTCTTGCTGCAAGTGTATGAGCAAGTGAACCTTGCAGTGCCGAATCTAAGCCATTATATCCTTGAGCTAAAAGTGCGCCAATAAGCCCGCTTAAAACATCGCCACTGCCACCTTTTGCAAGTGCATTGATACCGAGCGGGTTAATATAAATATCTTGTGCCTTTGCTATAAAAACATTTGCACCTTTGAGGACAAGAGTAGTATGTGGATATTTTTGAGTAAAGCTAAGCATACTATCTATACGTTTTTGAGGATTATAATCTCCCAAATCACAATGCTTAAGTAATGCTTCAAACTCTTTTGGGTGTGGTGTTAAGATAATCTCACGTGAAAAATCTAAAGTCTGTTGATTTAAACTTTTATCAAGAAAATTTTTAATCATAGGTGTATGAAATACATCAGCATCAAGTATGCAGGGCAAAGTGCTCTCTTGTAAGTTTTGAAGTATTTGCGCAACATTTTTTACACCAAGTCCCATACCTAGAGCAATAGCAGTCGTATTGTGAGGGAGTGTGTGTGTTTGCATAATATCAAATGGAATCTGTAAATCTTTTTGAGATATTATGCTAACTAGTCCAGCACCAAAATGCAATGCGCTCTGTGCGCTCAAAATCCCAGCACCGCTTTTTTCTCCTACAAATACTGCCAAATGTCCAAAATCACCTTTATGCACATTTTTATTTATGCGCTGTGGTAATGCTAAATCAGAGCTTTCAAGCATTTTAAGATTAGAAGTTACTTCATAATGATTCCCACTTAAACCAAGTTTGCCAATATACAATTCTCCCACATAGTCCTTTGCTCTATCGCTTAGACACACAAGCTTAATTGCTCCCATACATAATGTATAATCTGCCTTAAATACAAAGCCTTCATCTTTATCGCTTAAACCACTTGGAATATCACACGCAATGCACAAACGAGCATTTTTATTTGCCAAAGAGAGAATCTCACTTGCTTCACGCTCTAAGCTACCTTTTAAACCGCTGCCCACAACACAATCTACTACTACATCACAAGGTAAGATTTTTTTTATGAACTTTATTCCACACTCACAGGCACGCTCGTATGCTTGAATACAAAGAGGTGATTTTGGTTCTTTTACCTGAAAGATTCTTATAGAGTAGTCCCCGCTTAAACGCCTAGCTAATGCATATCCATCGCCACCATTATCACCACTCCCGCATAAAATAGTTATCACGCTTCCCTTATGTGTCAAAGAATTGATTAAAGATTCTAATGCACAAGCCGCATTTTCCATAAGAATTTCAGGTGTAAGATGATATTTTTCACACGCTCTTTTATCCAAAAATATTGTGCTTTGATAGATATTTTTCATAGGCTACTCCATTGTTTTATGCTCCATAGCGTGCGCTTAAGGCCGCGACAATGACGCTTACCATATCATCTTCAGGCTTAGATTGTGGGGGGGGCATAAGCTCTTTAATTTTACTTTCAATATAAGAAGTATCAAAATATCCTCGCCTAAAGTCTTTATCATTGCAAATGTTTATCAAAAAAGGAATTGTTGTTTTCACGCCTTTAATGGTAAATTCATTCAAAGCTCGCGAGAGTTTATTTACCGCAAGATTATAGCTTGAAGCTTTCACAATGAGCTTTGCTACCATAGAATCATAAAAGGGTGGAATCACATAATCTTTATAAATACAACTATCTACTCGCACAAAAGGTCCTAAAGCAGGGTAATAAGTGGTAATTTTGCCCGGATTTGGCACAAAATCATTAGCCACATCTTCAGCATTAATTCTCACTTCAATAGCAAAGCCTTGTGCGCGTATATCGTGTTGTGTAAGGTCTAAAATTTCTCCTTGCGCAATGCGGATTTGTCTCCCTATAAGGTCATAACCAGTAATTTCCTCTGTAACGCCGTGCTCAACCTGTATGCGTGTATTCATTTCCATAAAATAAAAAGTATTGTTCTCATCAAGCAAAAATTCAACCGTGCCTGCATTTGTGTATTGTGCAGCTTTAGCGGCAGCCACGGCAGCAGCTCCCATTCTTCGGCGTAAATCATCGCTAATAAGGGGACTAGGAGCGATTTCAACAAGCTTTTGATGTCGTCTTTGTATGGAACAATCACGCTCAAGCAGATGAATCACATTACCATAATTATCCGCTAAGATTTGAAACTCTATATGTCTAGGATTAACGATATATTTTTCCATAAAAACATCATCATTTTTGAAAAATGCCATAGCTTCGCGTTTACACGCCTCAAAAGATTCTATTAAATCCTCTTCTTTTTCTACTACGCGTATGCCACGCCCACCTCCACCACTACTTGCTTTAAGTATCACAGGATAGCCAATTTTTTGCGCATATTTAGCAATATCACTTATAGAGTGCTTATTAAGTGGTTGAGTGCCTGGCACAATGGGGATTCCATTTTTTTCCATAATAGCTCTTGCTGCATTTTTATCGCCCATTTTTGCAATTGTTAGAGCATCAGGTCCTATCCAAGTAATTCCCGCTTCTTGCACTTTTTTAGCAAATGTGGCATTCTCACTTAAAAAACCATAGCCGGGGTGAATTGCATCAGCTTCAGCGCGTAATGCTACCTCAATAATCAAATCCGCATCAAGATAGCCTTGCAATGGGTCATCACTGATTTCATAAGATTCATCAGCCATTTTTACGTGCAAACAATCTCTATCAGCTCTTGCATATATGGCTATACTTTTAATATGTAAATCCCTACAAGCGCGGATAATACGCACTGCAATTTCGCCACGATTAGCAATGAGAATCTTCTGAAACATCATAACCTCCTTTAAACATCATTTTAAGAGTATTTTTAGCCTTTGTAGGCTTTGATTGATTTATCTAAAATCTCTTGTGCAGCAGTTTTGTCTTTGTATTCTTTAACTTTTACCCATTTGTTTGGCTCTAGTGTTTTGTAAGTTTCAAAGAAATTTTTGATTCTATCAAGTGTGATTTGTGGTAAATCTGCTAGGCTTTGAATCTTTTCAAATGAGGGGTCAATTTTAGAAACAGGCACAGCAATGAGTTTTTCGTCCATTCCGCTTTCATCTTCCATAATTAGCACACCAATAAGCCTAGAAGCAATCATACTTCCTGCTTGAAGTGGATAAGAATTAAGCACAAGAACATCAACAGGGTCACCATCATCTGCGAGTGTATTGGGGACAAAACCATAATTAGCAGGATAAAACATCGCACCATACATCACTCTGTCTACGACAACTAAACCGCTTTCTTTATCAACTTCGTATTTAATATTTGAACCATAAGGGATTTCAATGATAACATTGATTTTATTTGGATTTTCACCCACTGATACTTTTGAAAGATTCATTACTGCTCCTTTAAACTTAAAATATGTTAAAAGAAGCGATTATACCAAAAGATTCTACTAAAACGAAAGTGCAATTTGTGCTTTTGTGCTAAAACCGGGTTCATAGAGTGGTGTGCCTTCTCCTTTTGAAAAGAGTTCCTTAAGCGGACTCATAGGGTTTATGTAAGTTTGATTTGTAAGATTTAAAAATGCTAAACGCACACTCAAATAAGACTTCACATCATAGGTTAAATAAAGATTATGCGTGTTATAGCCTTTTTTAGTTACAGATTCGGTATCATTATAATACATATTGTAACCTTGATAATTTATTCCCTCTACAAAACGACTAAGCCATAAAATACGAAATTGCGGTAGAAAGTCAAAAGGGCGGATTCCCGCACTCAAAAAATAACTTCTCCCACTTACGGCAGCAAGCTCAAAAGTATCAGTAATGAGTTTTTGCCTATATGTAGGAAAGCTTTGAGCAATACCCATATGCACATCAATAAAACTAAAATCTAGCCCCATACTCGCTTCATAGCCAATTATTCGTATAGCGCTAGCCATATTCTCACGAAAAGAATCACCGTGAGCATGAGTAGCACCATTTGTATGGCTACCTGAATTGACATAGCTATTGATAAAGTTTTTTAAATATTGATGATAGAGACTTATATGCACACTAAAGAGGCTATTATCATAATCCATATTAAGCTCTGTGTTATACATTCCTTCTGCTTTTAATGGAGTAATTTTTACGTGAGGATTTGAGAGCAATGAAGCATCAAGAGGCATAGCTCCACGTGTATTATAATTTTGTGTGATTTTAAAGCTAAGTTCATTTGTTGGAGCATAAAGAAGCGAGATATAAGGGCTAAATCCTTGAGTATTATGCCTTGTATTAACTTTATCACGATAAGTGAAGACATCATAGCGCGAACCTACATCAAGGCTTAGAGATTCTAAAAAGTTAAAATTTGCTCCAATAAATCCGCCATAAATAGCACCTAATTCGTGTCCTTGATTATTATCATCTCTATCGTGTCCATCAAGATTGTGTTCTTTGGTAGTGATAAGCTGATAGTTTAAACCATATTTTATATAATGACGCACAGGGCTAAAGTAGTGTTTCAACATTATATCGCTTCCAAGATGATGCAAACTTAAATCGTGTGCTTTTTCGTGATCAGTGCTAGATACTGCTCCAATAGGTGAAAGTGTAAGATTCTTATATGAATAAAAAGTATTCCACAATAAAGTAAAATTATCAGTTGGCACATAAGCGTATTGTGTGCTTATGGCGTGAGAAAAGAGGGTATTATCATAAAGTTTTGGATCTTGGCTAAGCAAAACATTAGCACCATAGGGAGCTATGGCATTTACATTATTAAAATGATAGTTAAGGTTAAGCGAATGATTTGCATTAGGAAGAAAACTTAATTTAAAAAGTGCATTATGCGAGCGCGTTTTAGAGGAGGAGACCTTGTCTCCATTTCCTGCACGATAATAAGGCACATCATCAAAGCTATAGCTTGCGAGCAAACCTATATTCTCTGTAATTTTCCCGTATGTAGCAAGAGCGGTGTCTATACCTTTATTGCTTTGTCCTCCTAATACAAAATGTGCCCCATAACTGCGATTTGGTAAGAGCATATCAAACGCATTTTTTGTTATGATATTAATCCCCCCTGCAAGTGCACCTGCACCATCTTCTGGTTTTGCTAAACCTTTTTCTATCTCTATGCTTTTAATTAAAAATGGGTCAATAAGAAGGTTGCCTTGGTGATGAAAGAGATTTCCTCCTTGCGTGATTCCATCAAGCCTCACACGAAACATTCTATCTTCAAAGCCTCTCACGTAGAGTTTTTGTGCAATTTGTGCACCACCGCCAACTTGTATCTCGGCGTCTTTGGCAAAGATATCTCGGAGATTATTTGCTTGCGTATGGGTAAGAAAGGTATCATCTATAACGCTTATATTAGCATTGCTGATAGGGTGAGCTGCTGAAATAAGGGGAGAAAGTTTTGTGGAAGAAAGTGTTTCATCGGCAAAAAGTATGCTACTGCAAATTGATGCAAAAGTAAAACTTAAAATAGGTGAACCTTTAAAAGAAGAAAGTATCATAAAAAAACCTTTATATAAAAATAAAGTGTGAAGTGTATCACATTTTATAAAATGTAGCAACACGTTTTATAAAATGTGATAGAATCTAAATATTTTCACTTAAAGGAGTTTTTATGGAATGTCCTTATTGTAAGCATTCACTTTCTCATAGTGAGGTTGTATCATTACTTAAAAGCCTTGATAAAGCAAAAAAAGATTGTCAAGTATGCCATAAGCCATTTATTGGAAGTAAAAGTGCAAAAACTTGCTCAAGTGCTTGTCGTTCAAAAGCATATAGAATCCGCAAAGCAGCACAGATTCATTAAATCTTAATATAAAATAGGGAAGTTATGGTGGAGCTGTGGGGAGTTGAACCCCAGTCCAAAAGCTTGAGCTTCTTAAGAATCTACATGTTTAGTAGGTATTGTTTTCTTTTCGTGGTTATCCAACACCCCAAGATAAATCCCACAAGCAACCTTATTCTTTTCTTTTTGCTAAGGTATGACAAAAAGAGCATCTAGCAAAGATTACAGCTTGAAAGATTCTAGCTAGATTAGAAGTTCTTAAGCCGACTCCAAAAGTGTGATAAACTTACGCGACTTTTGCGTAAGCTGGAGCGTAATTTGCGTTGTTTGCGTTTATTTATTTGTGGTAGTTTTAGAGCTTACCAGCTCACATGCACTTAAGTCTCTTTGCTCCTGTCGAAAGCCAATCAGCCCCGCAGATTCTGTATAGATTTTATCTAACAGGGCGTGGATTATAATCTTTTTCATTATGTTTGTCAATGCTGCACTTTAGGCTTTTTATTAATAAAACTTATAAACACTAAACTCCCTACAAAGCCAAGTAATGCACCTGCACATACTTGAATTGGCGTGTGCCATAAACTGATAATACGAGCATAACCTACCATAAATGCTAAAAATATAAAAAATATACCCCATTTTTTGCTCATATATTGCCACGCAAATGCTGCAGCAATAAACGCCGCTGTCGTATGCCCACTAGGAAAACCTTTAAACTCACCATTAATTGGACGCTTTGCAATGTGGGCAATGTTTTCTACCCATACATTATCCATAAAATAATTTGCCATATAAAAAAAGGTATATTTACAAACAAATGCAATACCCAAAATAACAGCCGTAATTACTATAAAATATTTTAAGAGTATATATCGTTTTTGCAAAAGCCATACTAACCCAAGAGGAAAAAGCATAAAACGAAATACATCGCTATATAATTTTGGTTCATAAAGCCATAAAATTAAAGCACATACGCTTATGAGACACATTGCAAGATTACTGGCTTTTGGAGTAAGATATAAAGGAGAGTTCATAATGCCCCTTTAAGTAGAATGAGTTTTATTGGATATATTATCCATTACACTGACAACTTCTTGCAAACGTTCCATATCAAAATGCGTATAAATACGACTTGTATTTAAATCCGAATGTCCAAGTGCTTCTTGCACCATTACTAAATCGTGTTTTTGCTGATAGAGCAGGGTAGCAAAAGAGTGCCGTAGCATATGTGCGCCATTTTTTTCTTTACGAATCCCTGCTTGAGTTAAAATATTCTCCACATTTTTATAAATATAGCTCTGCGTGAGGGCTTTTCCCTTGGCATTACAAAAGAGTAAATCGTGCATTGGAGAAAAACCCAAACGTTGCGTAAGCCAGGTATTAAGAAGATTCTGAATATGGGATTGTCGTATCATTACTACACGCGGCTTGTTGCCTTTACCGCGAATACTTATAAGATAGCAGTCTTTAGCTGGTAAAATATCTTTACAGCGGAGATTAAGAGCTTCACTTACGCGTATGCCTGTATAAACAATGAGTTTGATAATAAGTTTGTTACGCGCAGCGACTTTTTCCCCAAGTTGAGATTCATCAATAGCGCGCAAGAATTGTTCTAATTCTTTTTGATTTAAAAATGAGGGGAGTTTTTGTCCACTTTTGCCTTGTAATGAGCTGATTTTGAGTGTAATATCATATACATAAGATGCACCATCACTCTCATTTTGCTTATCAATATAACCAAAAAAACCAATGAGAGCAATGCGATAGTTTTTTTTACTTGCGTTAGAAAGAGCACTTGTCTCCACACTTAAAAAATCGCTTAATACTTCCTCATCAATATCCTCCATTGTATCAATAGAGCTTTGCGTAAGGAAAGCGTAAAGTTTGAGTAGCGGGGTAGAGTAAGTATTAATCCCTATCATACCCGCTTTTCTCGCTTTTTTACAGATATTTTCTAATTCATCTATATTACTTATTTTATCATTACTTAATGTATTTATTGCCTGAAGAATGCTTGATTTATCATTTACTTGATGGTTAGATAGTGTTGTAAGCTTATAACGTATAAATCTCGTAATCCAAAAAAGCAAACTAGAAGAAAATTCATTTTTATAATTAAGCGGATATTTCATTTGTTTGTCATTTTCCTTATTCTTGTGCCTTTGCCCGAGTAAATATCAAAATTACAGGATTATACGATTTTGTATCTCTCAAGTCAAGATTACAAGGTTTGTGTTTGAATTAGTTATGAAAACTATACTTTTCAAACTTTTTTATCTCAATCCACTCTCCATACAACAAGCTAAAAAAGAAAATTTTTACCATAAAAATTCATTAATTATAGTAAAATTGAATTTTCAAAAGGAGAAAGGAGAATTGATGAAGAATGTTTTACTTCCTATTGCAAGAGGATTTGAAGAAATTGAGTTAGTATCTGTGGCAGATATTTTAAGACGCGCAGGTGTGCGGGTGGTAGTCGCTAGTCTTGATTCTCATAAACGCGTTTTGGGAGCACATCATATTGTAATCGAAGCGGATTCTGCCTTGCCCGAGCTTGAAATGGAACATTTCAATGCTATTGTCCTCGCAGGAGGTTATAATGGAATGCAAAATCTTGCCAACAATGAACTCATTAAGCTATGGCTCACGACCTTTAAGCAAGAACAAAAGCTCATAGCTGCAATTTGTGCCTCCCCTATCGTGCTTGATAAGGCGGGGGTGCTTGAGGGTGAATTTACTTGTTATCCTGGTTGCGAAAATCAAATCAATATGCAAGGCAAAAATAGAAATGCGGAAGCGGTAGTAAAAAATGGTAATATTATCACTTCAGTTGGTCCTGCTACAGCAAATGTATTTGCCCTTACTATCGTAAAAGAACTTTGTGGCGGAGAAAAAGCACAAGAGCTTTATGAAGAATTGCAAATGCCCTCTCTCAAGGCGTACTTATAAAACAAAATGTAAACACAAGAGAATATTAAGCATTTTTAGAAATTTAACCCTTAATAGAATCTAGAATCTGAGTTATTTAATAAGAATATCTTGGTAGAAAGTTGTTATTGGCGAATATAAAATAGTTTTGCATTTACTTATAATGTATCATATACCTGCATACTCACGCAATGTAAACTGCCGTGCCATAAAATCAATGAGCGACAATCCACACCCACTACCCTGCGTGTAGGCAATGCGAGAGAGAGAATCTCAAGTGCCTTTTTATCATTTTTATCCCCATAAGTTGGCACAAGCAAACCTCCATTGACAAAAAGGAAATTTGCATAGCTCGCAGGTAGCCGTTGTCCTTGTTCATCATAAATAGCTTGAGTAAAAGGCAGAGGAATAAGCTTATATGGCTCTCCATTAGATTGTTTTAAAGCGCGTAGCTCCGCCTCCATACTCTTAAGAGATTCAAAATGCTCATCTTGCTTATCATCACAAGTGATGTAAGCAATCGTATCCTCACTAATAAAACGCGCTAGTGTATCAATATGACTATCTGTATCATCTCCTGCAAGATAGCCTTGTGTAAGCCACAATACAGAATCTAATCCAAAATACTCTTTAAGCTTAGATTCTATTTCATCTTGGCTAAGATGAGAATTGCGATTTTTTTCAAGGAGACATTGTGTATTAGTAAGCAATACCCCTGCCCCATTGCTTTCTATACTGCCACCCTCAAGAATCATATCAGTTTTTATGGGACGATAAGATGAAAAAATTCTTTTTACAAGTGGCGATAAATGAGTATTTTTGAAAGCTTCACAAACAATATTTTGCGTAATTTGATTGTCATAATTTGCAGGATATTTTAGCCCCCAACCATTAAAGACAAAATCAAATAGGGCTATGCCCCCCTCTGCTTCCACGCTAATACCTCCAAAATCCCTCGCCCAAGTATCATTTGTGGGCACACGAACAATATGAAGCCCATATTGTTGATTATACGATTTAAATGTCTCATTTTGGGCAAATGTAATATGTTTTTTAAAATGTGTGTGCAATAATGCCATTCCCTCATCATCATTAATATCCACACAAAGTATTACTGATTCAAAATATAGAATCTGCTCTATAATACGCACAAAACATTCTCGAGCTACCTCAATATGTATTGCCCAATCGCTATTTTTGTGCGGAAAAGCCATTAATATAGCTATTTGTTCCTCCCATTCCGCCTTAAGTCTATATTTGATTTTTTTCATAGATAATCCTTTAAACTTCTTATGTATAATCTTAGCATACTTTGGAATTTTTAAGGAATTTGCTTATGATCTTAAGCATAGAATCAAGCTGCGATGATAGCTCACTTGCCCTAATGAGCATTAATGATGCTTCGCTTCTTTATCATATCAAACTTTCTCAAGATGAAGAACATAGCACTTATGGTGGGATTGTGCCAGAAATTGCTTCAAGACTTCACGCTCAAAGACTTCCAGAGATTCTAAAAAAGCTCAAAGCATTTCTCAATAACGATTTATCTCCTATTAAAGCAGTCGCGGTAACCACGCGTCCGGGACTAAGTGTAACACTCATTGAAGGTTTGATGATGGCAAAGGCACTTTGTCTTGGTTTGCAAGTGCCGCTTATTTGTGTTAATCACCTTAAGGGACATATTTATTCGCTTTTGATTCATAAAGCCACTTCAGATATGCAAGCCATTCTCCCTAAAAACACCTCTCTACCCCAACCTCTTGGCATTTTGCTTGTATCTGGCGGGCATACACAGATTCTCCATATGCGCGATTTTAATGCCATAAGCCTTATCGCTCAAAGCCTTGATGATAGCTTTGGGGAAAGCTTTGATAAAGTAGCTAAATATTTGGGATTAGGTTATCCGGGTGGTCCTGTTATAGAATCTTATGCTACAACTTTTATGCGCGACTTTCCACATATTGCGCCTCATAGTTTTCCTGTGCCACTTTTGCATAATCAAAAACTACAATTTAGCTTTTCGGGTTTAAAAAATGCCGTAAGACTTGCCATTCAAGCTCTACCCCAACCTCTTAGCCTCAAAGATAGAGGAAGTATCTGTGCAGGATTCCAACAAAGCGCGTGTGAACATATCGTGCGCAAAGTAAGATTATATTTTCAAAGCGCGCAGGCACAAGATTTAGAACATTTTGCTATTGTAGGAGGAGCAAGCGCAAATACATACCTACGCACCACCCTAAATGAGCTTTGTGAGGAGTATAATAAACAGCTTCATCTCGCTGACCTTGCTTTTTGTGCTGATAATGCAGCAATGATTGGCGTGTGTGCCATAGAGCATTATAAAAGGGGAGATTTTACACCCATAGATGAAGCGCAAATCTCGCCTAAAAGTTTGCTAAATGATTTTTTATAAGTTTATCCTAAAATTCAAGTCCAACTTCTGCTAAAACTTGAAAATTTTGCGTAGCAGGATAATTAAGGTTATTTGACATCTCCGAAGCAGCAAAATTTTGATATTTGTAAATACCTCTGACATAATAGCCCATACTTTGATTAAAATTAGACACATACGCCAAACTTGCCTTAATCATATAGTTTGTGCCTGTAAAATCTGAAATCACACCCACGTCTCTAAATCTATAATTACTCTTTTGGTTGATAATATAGTAATATCCAAGCAAATATTCTATCTTTGATGAGGACTGCAAAGTTGTTGAGCCATTTATCTCTGCACCTGCATAATGCCAAGACATTGCCAAACCTTTTTATCGTCTTTTTTGTAATTTGAGAAAATACCGCCTGTGTAGAGAGAGAAATTTTCAAAACCATACACCCCTGTGATAAAAATAGGCACCGATACGCTAGAGACATTCACGCCAAGCTTTATATCACCTGCAAGTGTGCTAGAAGTCGTTTTGCCCTTATAGTCTTTATTTGCAAAATATGATTCTTTTGCTTCTGCCCTTCCTATGCCAACTTGTCCATTAGCTTCAGCTAAGATTCTATATCCAACTAATCTTCCGCTTAGGGCAAAATAACCTCCAGAATTTCCTATATGAGCGTCTTTAGCAACAAATGTTTGATAAAGTGGTATGCCCACACCTACACGCAATGACTTACACAATGTTTCCTCACAGCTTAAAGCAAAAACTTGACTTACACTAAAGATGCCTACATAAAGAGTTAGGAATCTAAAAATGAAATTGTGGAATTTATACATAATTCCCTCCTTTTAAAGCATAAAATATGAAGTTATACTTCTTTGTATCAAAGCATAACGGCTAAATTCTAAAAAATTTTTTTAATCTTATAACTTAAATAGCGTTTTTTTTTTTTTGTAAATTTAAGAAAGTGTTACAAAAGGTAAAATTACTTTTATCTTTTAAGAGAGTTCAAGCATTCTATCAAGGGCGATTTTTGCCCATTTTTGAATCTCATTATCCAAAAACACTTCATTAATAGGCTTATTATCTTCAAAAGCAAGAAGCACATCACGCACATCTTCAAGAGTTGTTTCATTCATTGTGGGACATTGAGGCTTACTTGAGCTAAGGACAAAGGTTGTTTGTTTGCCATTATATTTAGGACGCAAACGATTGACAAGATTAAATTCTGTGCCTACTGCCACTTTTTGCTCTAAAGGCAAATTTTGCACATAAGCAATGATTTGACTTGTCGAGCCAACAAAATCAGCAAGTTCTACGACACTCGGGTCGCATTCAGGATGCACGACAATTTTAATATCTGCAAATTTTTCACGATAAAAGGTAATATCTTGTGGCGTGAAAAGCTGATGCACAGAACAGAATCCATCATAGCAAATCACATCAGCGCTAAGCACTTTTTCTTTGTCATCTGTGCCCAATATCGCGGATTTTTTGCTATTTAAACGAGCGAGATTCTCTCCCAGACATTTATCAGGGAGAAAAAATATCTTTTTGCCCTGCTCCTTTGCAAAATTAAAAATCTTATGAGCATTTGCACTTGTGCAAACAAGCCCTCCCATTTGAGCAACTTTTGCTTTAACATCAGCATTTGAATTAATATAAGTAATAGGAAAGATAGAATCTTTACTTAAGCCATAGGATTGCAAAAGAGCAATGCTTTCATCATAATAATCACTATCTATCATTCTTGCCATAGAACAACACGCTAAACGAGGCATAATCACACGCTTTTGTGGAGCAAGCACCTTAACGCTTTGTCCCATAAATGCTACACCACAAAATACAATGAGATTTTTCTCACTCGCTGAAGCCTTACGGGAAAGCTCCAAACTATCTCCACATAAATCTGCCAAGGCAACAATTTCATCTTTTTGATAATAATGTGCTACCAAAAGCCCATTGAGTTTATGGAGTAAATCTTTAATTTCATTGGTGAGTGTGGCTGACATAACTATTCCTTAAATTTATATAATTTTATGTATGAGTGCCTATGTCTTGAGCAAATTTAACTTTTTCATTAATATGCACATCTGGAATCATCTGCTCCATAAAAAGCACAATAGTTGAACCCATTTTAAACATTCCCAATTCCTCACCCTTTTTTATTGTAATAGGTGTGCGGTAAGTATAGCAAATATCGTGTGATTTGGCATTACTCTCAACTCTGCCCTCAAAATGCATTACTATACTTCCCACATTAAGTGCGCCTATGGCGACAAAATACAGCCATTTGTTTGTTGATGTTTTGCCTACTACTACTACGCGTTCATTTCGGGCAAAAAGACTTTGATTTTTTTGTAAAGATGGTAGATTCACAGGAAGCAGCTCCCCGCCAAAATATCGCACCTCATAAATCTCCATATCACAAGGTGCGTGATAACGATGATAGTCTTTTGGTGAGAGATAAAAATTTATATAATAGAACTCCCTATCAAGCTTTTGTCCTAAAAGCTCTTCAACAGAATATTCCATACCTTTGATTTGGAGAGCATTTTTTTGCGTGCTTTTGCCCATTTGAGTTATCAGAGAATCACAAGGCGCAACAAGCACAATAGGATTAGGATTAATCGTGCGCTCACTTGTAAGTGCTCGTGTAAAAAGTGCATTGAGCGAAGCATAGCTAGAAGCAGGAGCAAATTCACCAAGCTCAATGTGAAAGATTTTCACATACACGGCATTAATAAGATTCTGTAATGGAGAGGGAAACTCATAAGATGCGAAATGTCCAAAGAGCCGTGAGATTTTATTAGAAAGATTCATACTTCACCTCGTTTTTGAGTTGTTTTAGGTTGCTTATGTCCGCGTATAGCAAGGGCATAGAAAAATGGAGTATCACATAAAGCAAGAAAAGCTTTTATGCAAAAATCTGCAAAAACCATAGCCATAACTTGCTCCCAAGGATATATAAATAAAAACGCAATATGAAAGAAAATCATTGTATCAATAAATTGTGCAATTATTGTGCTTGCGTTATTGCGAAGCCACCATAAACGTGGAAAGCGACTTTTAAGATAAAAGAATATATGCACATCAAGATTCTGTGAGACAAAAAAGGCACACACACTTGCAATGGCTATGCTTAGCTCACTTGCTAAAAGTGAGGGAATAAAAGCAAGTATAAGCCCACACCAAAGTATTTTTAATACTTGAATCTTATTATATTTCTCACTCAATATATCTATGAGTAAAAAGCTCATAGGATAAGTCAAAGCCCCATAAGTGAGCGGCGTATCAAGCACAGGATATTGCACACTATAATTTGCTAAAACAATTATGCAAGCAAAAAGTAATGAGCTACCTATAAAAACCCAAATGCTCATCTCTCTCACCTTTATCTCCTCTTATTCACTTTCATTCTTTATTCTCTATAGGAGTGGATTCTATATGAGAATCGCCTTGTAATGAAAGCTTTTCTAATATCTGCTTTGAAAGTTGCGAATTATAACTAATGAGGCTGTTTTTTAGCTGAAGCTCCCACAAATCAAATCCCTCACGCATTTGTCGTTTAAACTCATCTTCATTTATCATCTCATCAACACTATTTATAGCATAATCACTTGCCACAAAAAATCCAATTGCACATAAGGGTGCAAATACGCCACATACTATTGAGCCTCCTGCTCCTACTGCTCCTGATAAACTCTTTTTTGCTACGCTTTTGCTCACAGCTTTGGCAGTAGATTTGGCAAGTGCTTTGCCCGAAGTTTTGAGAATCATCGCTCCTATTACGCTTGCTCCTAAAAGAGCTGCTACACCATCAGTAGCACGAGGAGAGAGTGAGCTAATTTGTGCATTTATATCTTTAAATGAAAGGGCAAAGGAAATAGTAGCATTAGAAGGTTTTTTATGCGTTGTAAAAAAGCTAAAGCTCTGCTCCAAGCGAAGCTTAAGATTTTCAATATGTGTGTCATATATACCATTTAAATGCTCTTGCAAATCATAGGGCGTATAAGATTTAAGTAAAAAAAGGAATTGTTCTTGTGCAATGTCTTCTCCTTTACCAATGGCGGCATAAAAAAGCCTTGTATATTCGCCACGCACACTAAAATACCATTTTGAATATTCATCAATAATACGCTCTTTTTGAGCAAGATATTCATTTATACTTTCTTGTGTTGTGAAGTTTAAGCTTTGTTGAAAATCATTCACATTTTCTTCAAATCTTTGATGTAAAGACAGCAAATCTTTGGTATGGATAAAAGTATGTGCTCCTTGGATACTTAGCTCAATGTATTGATTATTATGTGATAAAAGTTGTGTGCTTAAAAGCGTAGGAAGATCTTTATTGGATTTCGCTAAAGGCTGGAGATGAATGCTGATATTAAAAGCAATATACAAAAAAATTAAGAAAAAAAGCATTGCAAAAAATTGTTTTAAAGAAAGGAGATTCTCTTGTCCTAAAGGAGCAGATTCTTTACACGATTTGTTTCCTATGCAAAGCAAGGCAAAACTTGCAAATGAGGCAAAATGTCCGCATATAAAAAGCAGATTAAGTCCAATATGCAAATAAGTATCTGCTACGCTTTGATACAATACATCAAGCACAGCTTTTTTTAAAAGCACAAAACCAAAAAATTCCTGCCACCATTGGCAAGTCATTTCGGAGACACCATAATTATGCAAAAGACTTTGATAGTGAGATTGTATATCAAGCGTATGAGAAATTGAATCTCCATAAGAATGAATGAACATTTCACCTATGCACGCTAAAAGTGCGCAAAAAATCGCCGTATATTTTTTGGCAATTGTGGGAGCAAAATCTGCGCTGATATTGGCTTTACAAATAAAATTTATCACTCTTAGGCTATATATGCTAAGAGGCACAAGGAGACAAAAAATTAAAATATCTCCACCGCTAGGAAATACAAGCATAAAAAAGAGCGGCACACTCCCAATAAGAGCAATAAAAAAAGTGGTTACCTTCACAAATAAAAATCGCCCAAAATAGCGATACAATAGAGAATCTTGCCTGTAATAAGCCTTTATTATGGCTTGTTTTTTTATTTTTAAAATTCCATAGCTTTGCATAAAAAGTGCGATAAATTGCCCAATAAAAGCGACATAAAGAAGCACACATAATTGAGGATAGAATCCCACACATAAAATACAAAGGATACTTAATATAAAAAGTAAGAGAGGCAAAAATTGTTTCATTGTTATTAAAAGTAAGTTCCTTATATTTAACATTTAGATGAAAGATTCTATCTAAAAGAAATTGCTTTGAGCTTAAATAAAGGACAATTATGACTTATCAAAAAGTCTATTTATACATTGACTAAGGGCTTTCTTGCGATGAGAAATGGTATTTTTAGCGCTCATATCAAACTCTGCTAAAGTAAGAGATTGGGGATTATGTTCAGCAGGTATAAAAAGTGGGTCATAGCCAAAACCCTCATTACCGCGCATCTCATTTATCACTTCACCATTGAGTATTCCTTCAAAATGCTCTATGACACATTGCTCTAATGGTGGGAGCGTATATGTGCAAAAATAAGGTTTAATAAAGATAAGGGCAATATGTGCGACAAAAAAAGCGGGGGTGGGAGCGCAATGTGTAAGTGCATTCAGAAGACAATAGAGATTTGCTTCATCTGTGTTTTTATATTGCATAGATGCAAATTGTTTATGATGTGCGTATCTCGCACTATAAATACCCGGCTCTCCATTAAGCACAGGAACACATAAACCGCTATCTTCAGCTATAATAGCTAAAGGCTGTGCAAACAAATTGCGTATGTTTTCCTGCATTGTGCTTTGTGAAAGAGTATAAAGAGCTTGATATATGGCTTTTACCTTAAGGGTAGCATTTTCCTTAAAACTATTGCCATTTTCTGCTATCTCAAAAGTTTCTAAAAGCTCTCCATAAGCATAAACTTTTACTTTTTCTTTCACATTTTTAAGCATTGCTTGAAATTCACAAATCTTATGTTGGTTTGCACTAGCTAAGACAATAACCATTTTTACTCCTTAATGCCAATACTTACGAGGTGGTAACATTCTTCCTCTATGTGTGAGAGTGCCGATTTGACGCACAAAGATTCTATGCCTTAGGGCTTGTCGCTTTAATCTTAAAATATCTTTGGGAGATACAGCAAGGAGCATTTCATATTCTTCTCCGCTGTGTAAAAGCATCTTGATATGTGGGCGAAAAAGAGGGATAGATGGCTTAAAATAAAGATGATTGATTGTGCAAAGACGTGTAATTTCACTTAAGATTCCATCAGAAATATCCATACCTCCTTTTAAAAATGGTGCACAATGATACACAAAGTTTTTACGAATATATGGCATTAAAAATCTGCCTTTGGGATATAAAATACGATTTTTAGGTTGGTAAAGGAGGTTTTTTAGCACTTTATAACTTTGAGTGATAGTATGCCGTGGATATTTATCGCAAGTATAAAAAAGCACTGAACCTGCAGGAATTTTATCACGATAGAGCGTGTGTTTATGGGCTATTCCAAAAAAAGTAATATGAATCTGTAAATTTTGAGAACTAATGGTATCGCCCCCGATAAGTTTTACATTATATTTGCGACAAAAATCTCCCACGCCTCGAACAAAATCTTTAATCTCTATTTTAGTCCAATATTTAGGCAAGCTAATACTTAGCATTGCATAAGCAGGAGTAGCATTCATCGCTATAATATCAGAACAATTAACCAAAAAAGCCTTAAAAGCAAGTTGGTAAGGTGTAAACCAATGTGTAAGAAAATGCACTCCTTCACAAAAACTATCCATACCGACAACAAAAGGCGAAATATTTGCTTTTTGTTGCACTTTAGAATGAGTATTTATATGGATAGCTGTCTGCAAATAATGTGTTTTGATATGCGCTTTATGTGAGCGATAAGACTTATTAAATTGTCCTTGTGGAAAAAACACACAACAATCATCACCTATTCCTTGTGTAATTCCCTCTGATTGTAATGTATGAATAAAAAATGATTCTCTATCAAATCTTATCACAACCTAGCCTTCAATTTTGAGGCTCAAATCAAGCCATTGAGCTTGATGAATAAGTGAGCCTACACTAATAGCATCTACACCGCTAGAAGCATATTGCACAATATTTTTAAGATTAATATTACCACTTGCTTCAATGCAAATATAAGGTGCATTTGCATTGCGATATGCTACTACTTCTTTAATCTCCTCTATACTCATATTATCGCACATAATTACATCTGCTTTGGCTTGTATCGCCTCTTTTGCCTGTTTGTAATTTTCGCATTCTATTTCAATAGGACACATAAATGGCAATCTTTCTCTTGCGGTGCTAATAAGTTCTTTAAGATTCCCAGCATAAGCTAAATGTGTATCTTTTAACATAAGCATACTATCAAGCCCAAAACGATGATTATGCCCCCCACCATTAACAATAGAATATTTTTCAAGTTGGCGCAACAATGGACGGGTTTTACGTGTATCAAGAAGTTTAACGTGCATATCCTTTATTAATCTCACATAAGAAGCCGTGAGAGTAGCTATTCCACTACTATGAGCGAGAATATTGAGCAACACACGTTCTAGCTGTAAAATATGGATATGACTTCCTTTTATATTACATAAAATCGCGCCTTTTGCAAAGGATTCGCCATCTGAATATGATGATACAAGGGCAAGTTGAAAATGCTCAAGCATTGCTTTAAGATATATTTCCCCAGAAAATACACCCTCTTGTTTGGCAATGATATAAGCTTGAACTTCCTTATCGGTTGCAAAAAGAGCGTATAAATCTCCTCTGCCCAAATCTTCATCAAGAGCTTTTTTAATAAAGTCTTTAATATGATGTTGCAACATTGTGTGCCTTTGGCTTTTTTTAAATAATTAAGAGTAAGATAATAGCATAATTGAAGCAATATTCGCACAAAGGCTTATAAAGCCGCGCGAATATTGAAAAGTATTAAAGGAATTATTTTTTGTGAATCCCATTAATGTAGAATTTAAATGATTGTAAGCCTTCTTTAAGCGCCCATTCATAAGCTCTTGATACAAATGCCCAATTAATATGTTTCCAAAATGCTTCCAAATATGCAGGACGTGCATTTCTATGATCAATATAATAAGCGTGTTCCCACACATCAACAACCAAAAGCGGCACTTTAGAATCCGTAGCCGGTGTGGCTGCATTACTTGTTTGCACAATTTCAAGCTTTTTACTTTGTGTATTATATACGAGCCAATTCCAACCTGAACCAAAAAGAGTTGTGCTTGAAGCAAGGAATTTTTCTTTGAAAACATCTAATGAACCAAATTCAGCATTAATAGCAGCACTTAATTCCGCACTTAGCGCACTTTCTTTAGGGCTTAAGCAATCCCAATAAAAGTCGTGATTATACACTTGAGCTGCATTATTAAAAATACCACCACTTGATTTGAGGATAATATCGCCAAGCTCTGCGTTTTCAAACTCTGTCCCTTTAATGAGATTATTCAAGTTATTCACATAGGTTTGGTGATGCTTGCCATAATGATATTCAAAAGTCTGTTCGCTAATAAAACCATTAAACTCATTTTTACCATAAGGTAATTTACGTAATTCAAACATTTACTTTCTCCTTAATTTTGTTGTTTGCCTGCTAATTTTAGATTCTTTAAAAAGTTTAAAAAATCTAAACACTGACAAATGCGGAAATATTATAACTGAAATCTTTTAACCTTTAATCCACAACTTGATAAAATTCATTTTCTCCTACTCTACACTGCTTTAGCTTGCCTTTTTGACAGAGTTTATATAAAAGTGCTAAAGTATTGGAATCTAACATTTTTTGTGCGTCTATTGTGCTTAGAGGACGGCGTTTAATAAGTCCCAATAGCTCATTTGTACTATAAGATTGCAAAGTAAAATTTTGCTGTGTTTTATTATGCGTGCGTTTTGGAAGTGAAATATTGAGATGTGGATAAGCATAAAAATTTGCAGCAAGGGATTCTAGGCTTTCTTCGCTTATAGCCTCTACTTTATAAGCTGGTGGGCGGTCAATGCTTCCTATATCTACACGATGAATGGGTAATGTGGAGAGAAAGGCTGCAATAGCTTGGGCTTGGGTGTGCGTATCATTTATGTCTTTTACAAAAACCACTTCAGCGACAATCTCACCTTTAAATTCACTGCAAAATTGGACTATGCCCTCTTTGATTTTTGCCAAAGAAAGACTAGAATGTGGGCGGTCAATATGTTTAAATGCTTTCTCTTCAAGTGCATCACAAGAAAACTTAACAATATCAAGCTTTTTAAGACATTCGCGCACATCATCTCGCCATAATAACGAGCCATTCGTAAGCAAGAGTAGTTTTATAGAATTTGGCATAATATCTTTAAGAGCGCTAATAAGCTCTTTTAAATACGGATATAGCGTTGGTTCACCATTTGCAGTAAGTGTTAAAACATCACATTTATGCGCAACAATAGCTCTTTGAACGGCATTTACCACTTCATCAACAGATACTACTGCATTCATAGATTCTACGCTTTTTGCCTTTTGTAATTCACAATATACACAATCATAATTACACTGCTTTGTATAAGGCGATAAATCAACGCCAAGTGAGTGTCCAAATCGCCGCGAATGCACAGGACCAAATACGATTTCCATAACATTCCTTAATTTTATAAAAATCCAAATAAATTTAATGCACAAAGTATATCACATTTTCACATTTTGCGTTGTTTATTGATTAGCGAATCTTAATTTTTTACGATACAATCCCCACTTTAAAACAAAATCTAAACAAAGGCATTATTTGAAAACTCTTTGTTCTTTAAAGATTCTATACTTTTGCAGAGATAAATTTACATATACATTTATATGTATGCTTATAGCAATCATATGTATGGGGAGTTTTTGGGGTTGCTCTGCTTTGGGTAACAATGCTCAAATCACCATTACCGAAGACCCTCATTATGCGATAAAACAAGTAGCAGGCAATCAGCTTAGGATTTCCACTGACCAAAAGGCATTATTACGCGATATAAAAGAAGTTAAGCGTCAATATACCAAAGTCACTAATGCTCTTAGTGGAAATGTCGCTAAACAATGGAGCAATGAAGATGTCAGTTTGCCCAGTGCTCAAACTTATGTGAGATACTCTAATCATTATAAGTCTAAAGCAAGTATTAATTTTAGCACAGGTGCTATTCGTATAGAAACCATTGACACACAAAATCCCGCAAAATCTTTGGAAAGAGCTATTACTCATACTCTTTTGCTCCCTCAAGACCCAAGCAAGATAGATTTATATTCTGATGACGATTTTACTTTTGATGGAAAGCCATTTCTTGCAGGATTAATAAAAGATAATGAGGGAGAGGATATTTTAACACAATGGCGAGCAGAGAGATATGCCAAATATCTTATTGAAAATACGCTCAAAACGCGCAAAGATAGCAAAGGAAAAAAAGTAAGTTATGTGGATTTACAAATGGTTGGGGATTATCAAAGCAAAAATGAACATAGATATGAGGAACTTGTAAAAAAATATGCTCGTAAATACAATATCTCTCCCGCTCTTGTGTTAGGTATTATCCAAACAGAATCTAACTTCAATCCTTACGCTGTAAGTGCAGCTCCAGCTTATGGGCTTATGCAAGTGGTCCCAAGCACAGCAGGAGCTGATGCGTATGAGCTTATCAATGGTAAAAAAGGTATGCCCACAAAAAAAATGCTCTTTAATCCCGAAACAAATATTGAATATGGCGTAGCGTATTTAAGCATACTTTTTAATCGCTATTTGCCAAATGTCAAAGATAAACAAAGTCAAGAATATTGTGTTATTACCGCATATAATGCAGGAGCTGGAAGTGTGTTAAGGACTTTTCATAATGACAAAAATCAAGCTTTTAATCGCATCAATGCACTCTCATCTGCTAAAGTCTATGATACACTGCGTTCAAAACTCCCCTCTGATGAAGGGAAGCGGTATCTCCTCAAAGTCAGCACATTTAAGAAAAATTACGAACATATCAAATGAGATTAGTTGAATTTTACTCCGAAAAAAAAGTGTGTAGCTATATAGACTCTAAGCAAAGCATTTTTAGGTATTTTCATATTCAAAATGTAACGCCAAGCTTTTATTATGGACTACTTGAACGCGGTTGGAGACGCTTTGGCAATTATTTTTTTACACCTATGTGTGAAGGCTGCACCGATTGCATTTCAATACGCACCTTAATTGATGATTTCACTTTTAGCAGAAATCACAAGAGATTGCTAAAAAAAGCTCAAAATATTGATATTTACATACAAAAACCCACTATAACTCAAGCACACATAGAACTTTATAATCGCTATCATCGTGTGATGCGTGATAAAAAAGGTTGGGAATACACTCCAACCACGCCAGAATCTTATATGGATATGTTTGTTGAAGGACACCAAGACTTTGGCTATGAGATTCTTTATTTTATAGATTCTCAACTTGTGGGCGTGGGGCTTGTTGATGCACTTTTTGATAGTATCACAGCAGTATATTTTTACTATGACCACACATTTGCACACCATAGCTTAGGCACACTCAATATTTTAAAACAAATCCAAATTGGCAAAGAAAATGGGCTTAAATACTTTTATCCGGGCTATTGGATAAAAGACCATTATTGTATGGGCTACAAACAGCGATTTACACCTTTTGAAGTGCTTAAAAATATCCCTGATGTGTTTGAAGCACCCATTTGGGAAATGTATAATGGATAAGAAGTTATGAAACCTAAGTTACAAGGCATTTATGCGATTTCAGATGAGATTCTCACTCCTTATGAGATTTTGCCTCAATGTTTAGAATCCGCTCTCAAAGCAGGGGTGAAAATCTTTCAGTTGCGTGATAAAAGCCATAGTGATTCTTGGCTTTATCCTCAAGCAAAGAAGCTTATGGCATTGTGTGAGAAATATAATGCGCTTTTTGTGATGAATGATAGATTAAATCTCGCCTTAAAACTAAACGCTCCTGCTTTGCATTTAGGCAAAGATGATGGGGTAATCGCTCAAGCAAGAGAAAGATTCAAAGGAATTTTAGGTGCTTCAAGTTACGCAGATTTGCAGAGAGCAAAAGATTTAGAATCTCTTGGTGTGAATTACGTTGCTTTTGGTGCATTTTTTGCCTCTCCTACGAAACCAAATGCCCCGCTTACACCCTTAGAGATTCTAGAATCTGCTAAAGCGATTTTAAATATTCCTATTTGTGCCATTGGAGGTATTAGCACTCAAAATATATATTTGCTAAAAAATGCAGATATGTTCGCTGTAATAAGTGCTTTGTGGCAGTATAAAATACAAGATTCACCCTTAGAGATTCAATGTCAAAATATCCATCGCAATGCCCTTGCCTTGATTCAATCTTTAGAATAAGATAAGACAAATATCAGTAGAATCCAAATTTCAGCATTTATTAAAATTGTTGTGGGGGAAATTATGCGTTGTTTGTATTTTGTAATTTGTATGATAATGCTTGGAGCGTGTGTAAATCCAGAGCCACCACTGCTACCTTGTGATGATAAAGAAAGTTGTGAGAAAGCTATCACTTTATTGTTTGATTCTAAATTTTCTGAAAAAAAATTTATCAAAGTAATAGAATATGCTACTAAAGCCTGTGATTTGGGTAGTAGTAAGAGCTGTATTTTTTTAGGTAAGTTGCATCAAGACAGCTATGAATCTTATTTTCAAAAAGAATTAGCAAAGTTAGCAAAGAGAAATATAGTTTTAGATTACCATAAGGCAAAAGCATTTTATGAAAAAGCCATTAGCTATGGTGCTTTTGAAGCTTATATTTATTTAGGGTCGCTCTATTTTAGGGGCATTGGTGTAAAACAAGATGACACAAAAGGTATAGGCTTACTTACCAAGGCGTGTGATAAAAAAATAGTTAAAGGTTGCCAAACTTTAGGGGATTTATATGAGTTTGGAAGCGAAACTATTAAACAAAACTTGCTTAAAGCTAGTGAGTTTTATACAAAGGCTTGTGTTTTGGAGGGTAGTTTCAGAGGTTGTCATCAATTAAGTCGTTTAGGCTTACAATATTTTAAAGGCAATGGTGTCAAACAAGACTATGTCAAGGCAAGAGAGCTTTTTACCAAAGCTTGTAATGTTGATATAGGTGAGAGTTGCACAAATTTGGGCGTTTTATATGGCAATGGTATGGGTGTGAAGCAAGATTTTGCAAAAGCACGAACACTTTACAATAAGGGTTGTGATTTAGAGAATGGCAGAGGGTGTTATAATCTAGGCTTACACTATTTTTTAGGCAAAGAAATTAAACAAGACTATACAAAAGCAAGAGAATTTTTTACCCAAAGTTGCAATTTATATGATTCTTTAGGTTGTTATGAATTAGGCACTATGTATTATCGTGGCGAAGGTGTTTTGCAAGATGATAGAATCGCATATGAATTTTTGAGTAAGGCTTATGAAATTGATGAGAGTTTAGATTATAATGAATTGGGTTTGCTGTTAACGTGGAGTGAAAATATTAAACACGACTATGCAAAGGCAAAAGCAATCTTTAGTAAGTCTTGTAGTGAGGGTAACGGCATTGGTTGTGTGAATCTAGGCATTTTGTATGCCTTTGGTAGAGGGGTAATGACAGATTATACAAAAGCAGTGGAACTCTATACGCAAGCTTGTAATATGAATAATCGTGTTGGTTGTTATAATCTAGGATTACTTTATAGCGAGGGTAAAGGAGTTAGGCAGGATTATATAAAGGCTAGAGAATTATACACAAAAGCTTGCAATATGGGTGAAGCGGGGGCTTGTAATAATTTGGGAGTTTTTTATACTTATGGAAAAGGTGTGAGGCAAGATAAGGCTAAAGCAAGAGAACTCTTTGGTAAAGCCTGTGATATGGGAAATCAAAAGGGTTGCGATAATTATAAAGACTAAAGGTTATATTTTGTTTTTTATAAGAGGAAGGGGCTTAAATTGTGAGGATTTAGAATCCTACCACTCCTCGCCAATGCCTAGCATAATGCACTTATCAAAGCGTGGTAATACGCAGTAGGCATAAATCTTGCGCCCTATGCCAAAAAATTCCATATCTGTCAAATATCGCCCATCAAAATTAAGATAAAATTTTTCTTCATCATTTGGCTTAAGCTTCGCACCAATCCCTACACCGCCCAAATGGCTATATTTAATAAATTCATTAATAAAAGCCCCTATAAGCACAATGCCACCGCGCAAAGACTCTTTATCTTGCTGTGAGAGTGTGCGATATGCACTATATTCTACAATAGGACGCGCAGGGCGTGAGGAATAAAGAGGATAATCTTTCTCTAAAGTTTGCTTTTTGACTTGCTCTAAGTAAGATTCTAAAACTTCCGTATTGCGCTCTAAATAATATTCACCATTTTTTGGGAACCTAAAGGGGTTTGGCTCTTGGTTTATCACAGCATTTCCACCCGCAATGGCTATATCAAGAGCAAAGCATATAAATGTATAAATGAATGCAGTTTTTAAAACAAAAGTTTGCATTTTTACTTTACTCAATTCCCCTTAAAATCACAAATCTTGAGCAATTAACTTTTCAAAACTCTCAAAATAAAGCTTTTTCATCTCTTCAAGGCTTATATTAATCTCATCAACACAAAAAATATCACCTCCTACACAACCAATTTCTGTAAAAGCAATCTTATGTTGTTTTGCTTTTTGCTTTAGCGTATTGAGATGCTCTCCTGCTACTTCTACAATGATACAGCTTTGGGAAGGTGCAAAAAGTAGCTGTGAGGGTAAATGCGTATGGACATTACAACCTATGGGTTGGCATTCGCCATTGCCTAATGCCATTTTTGCAAGAGTAATAGCTAATCCCCCCTCACCAATATCTTTTGCAGCACTCAACATACATTCATCACTCGCCTCAAGCATTAAATTCCATAAAGCAAACTCTTGTGTTAAATCAATGCTTGGAATTTGCCCATAAATATGTCCTTCCAAAATCTTTTGTGCCAAAGAGCCACCAAACTCGGCTTTAATTTCGCCAAGTAATACGAGCATATTCCCCTGTGTTTGGAATGTTGAAGACACTACCTTACTTACATCATCTATCAAACCCACACTTACAATAGAGGGTGTAGGGTAAATATCCACGCCATCGCTTTGATTATGCAAAGAAACATTACCGCTTACTACTGGAGTATTTAATACTTTACAAGATTCTTTAATGCCTTGACATACTTCCTTGAACGCCCACATCACTTCAGGATTATGAGGTGAGCCAAAATTCAGACAATCACTAATTGCCAAAGGCTTTGCACCATTGACTATGGAGTTACGTCCTGAAGTTGCTACCGCAATCTTTGCGCCATTTTTGGGGTCAAGGTAACAATAGCGCATATTGCAATCCACGCTCATACTCAATGCACTATTTGTGCCTTTTATACGTATCATACTCGCATCACCGCTTCCTGCAGGAGTAATCGTATTGCTTTGCACACTACTATCATATTGGCTATAAACCCATCTTTTATTTGCAACCTCTACACTTCCAAGCAGAGTTATAAAAATTTCTTGTGCGCTTTGAGATGTTTTAAGTTGATTAGCTTTATGAGTTTGCACTGCAACAGGGCGTAAGGGCATATCAAGCATAGGAGCATTTTCACTTAATTGCGCGATTGGAATCTCCGCACATTTCTCTCCATACCAAAAAAGTTCCATAATGCCACTTTTTGTAACTTCTCCAATAATTGCTGCATCTACTTCCCATTTGGCAAAAATATCTAATACCTGTTGCTCACAACCTTTTTTAGCGCAAATAAGCATTCTCTCTTGAGATTCACTTAGCATTAATTCATAAGGATTCATTCCTTCTTCGCGCATAGGCACTTTATCAAGATACAGTGTCATACCGCTGCCACTACGACCTGCCATTTCAAAACTTGAGCTTGTGAGCCCAGCTGCACCCATATCTTGAATCCCAACAATTAAATCTTGCTTGAAAAGCTCTAAACACGCTTCAAGCAAAAGTTTTTCTGCAAACGGGTCGCCTACTTGCACCGCGGAACGCACAGCCTTTGAAGTAGAGCTGAAACTATCACTGCTCATCACTGCTCCACCTAACCCATCACGTCCTGTCTTACTCCCTACATAAATAACAGGATTCCCTATCCCTTCAGCTTTTCCATAAAAAATCTCATCTTTTTTGACTAATCCTAAACAAAATGCATTTACTAAGATATTGCCATTATAGCAAGATTCAAAACTCATTTCTCCGCCAATTGTAGGCACTCCCATACAATTTCCATAACTCCCTATGCCTTCTACCACGCCTCGTAATAAGTAACGATGTTTTTTGCCAAGTGTGCCATTATCGCTTATATCGCCAAAACGAATAGAATTAAGGCTTGCCACAGGACGTGCTCCCATTGTAAAAATATCTCGCATAATCCCACCTACGCCAGTAGCAGCCCCTGCGTGAGGCTCAATGAAACTTGGGTGATTATGAGATTCTATCTTAAAGACCGCACAAAGATTTTCCCCAATATCAATTATGCCCGCATTTTCACCTGGTCCTTGTACAACCCAAGGAGCTTTGGTAGGGAATCCATTAAGATATTTTTTGCTTGATTTGTAACTACAATGTTCACTCCACATTGCCGCAAAAATCCCTAATTCTATAAGGTTTGGAGGACGCTTTAAAATCTTAAGAATCTCCTCATAATCCTGCTTTGAAAGCTTATGAACCTTTAGAGTCTCATCAATGTCTTTAATCTCACCCAAAAGATGTGTAATATTTGTCATTGCCACCTCAATCATTGCAAAAATAAATAAAAAGTGTAGATTCTATCACAACTTATGCTTTTTTTCGCTTTTGTTTAAGAGTTACACTTTTTAAGTTTGGGATAAACTTTGATTAACTACAATATTCGCTC
Source organism: Helicobacter hepaticus ATCC 51449 (assembly GCF_000007905.1). Lineage (NCBI taxonomy): Bacteria > Pseudomonadati > Campylobacterota > Epsilonproteobacteria > Campylobacterales > Helicobacteraceae > Helicobacter > Helicobacter hepaticus. The sequence goes on along the minus strand of NC_004917.1, from coordinate 1,745,810 downwards.
TAGTTAAAAACAACAATGAAGGTGTAGTGTATGAAATATATTAAGTTTTTTAAAGAGCTCAACAATAAAGATGTGCCGATTGTAGGCGGTAAAAATGCAAGTATAGGCGAAATGTTTCAAGAACTTGTGAGTGAGGGTATTAAAGTCCCTAATGGTTTTGCCATCACAAGTGAGGCATATTGGTATCTCTTAGATTCTGGTAGCATTAGAGAGAAAATTATTGATTTGCTTGATGGTGTTGATGTAACCGAAATAGATGTGCTTAAAACACGTTCTAAAAAAATCCGTGAGCTCATCTTCGGCACACCATTTCCTGATGATTTGCGCAAAGAGATTTTTCAAGCATATGAAATTTTGAGTGGAGAATATGGTATGAAAGAAGCTGATGTGGCAGTGCGCAGCTCTGCAACAGCTGAAGATCTACCTGATGCGAGTTTTGCAGGACAACAAGATACTTATTTAAATGTGAAAGGCAAAACAGAGCTTATACACTACATCAAATCTTGCCTTGCTTCACTCTTTACTGATAGAGCGGTAAGTTATCGTGCTTCAAGAGGGTTTGACCACTTTAAAGTTGCTCTCTCTGTGGGAGTGCAAAAAATGGTGCGAGCAGATAAAGGAAGTGCTGGGGTAATGTTTAGTATTGATACAGAAACAGGCTTTAAAGATGCAGTGTTTATTACTTCATCTTGGGGGCTTGGTGAAAATGTAGTGGGTGGCACGGTCAATCCTGATGAATTTTATGTATTTAAACCTACGCTTAAAGAAGGAAAACGTCCTATTATTAAACGTCAGCTCGGACACAAACATCAAAAAATGGTTTATGCACCACGTGGAAGCGAACACCCTACAAAAAATATTAAAACAACTCAACGCGAAATGAAAACCTTTTCTATTACTGATACAGATATTCTTACGCTTGCACGTTATGCAATAAAAATTGAAGAGCATTATACAAAAGAAGCAGGAGAATATCGCCCTATGGATATGGAATGGGCAAAAGATGGTGATAGTGGCGAAATTTTCATCGTCCAAGCCCGCCCAGAAACCGTTCAAAGCCAAAAGAGCAAAAAAAGTGATGGGCAAAAGTTAGAAAAATTTAAGTTTGTCAATCCCGAAGTCAAAAAAGAAATTATCCTTGTAGGAAAGGCAATAGGTGGTAAAATAGGTTCAGGAAAAGTGCGTATTATCAATGACATAGAACATATGGATAGCTTCAAAGAGGGTGAGATTCTCGTAACTGATAATACTGACCCAGATTGGGAGCCAGCAATGAAAAAAGCTGCTGCAGTTATTACTAATCGTGGTGGGCGCACTTGCCACGCAGCGATTGTTGCTAGAGAAATAGGTGTGCCTGCAATTGTGGGGGCTATTGGTGCAACTGATAGGCTTTATAGTGGTATGGAAGTAACCATTTCTTGTGCAGAGGGAGAAGAGGGATATATCTATGATGGTATTCACGAATATGAAATTGAAACTATTGAGCTCAATAATCTTGGGAATCCAAAAACTAAAATTTATATGAATGTGGGCAACCCTGAAAAAGCCTTTAGTTTCTCACAGATTCCAAATCACGGCGTAGGTTTAGCGCGTATGGAGCTTATTATTCTTAATCAGATTAAAGCACACCCCCTTGCTCTCCTTGATATTCAAAATGGCAATACTAAAGGCTTGAAAGAAAAATCAGAAATTGAAAAAATAATATCTGGCTATGAGAATCCAAAAGATTTTTTTACAAAGAAAATTGCTGAAGGTATCGGTATGATTTGTTCAGCCTTCTATCCTAATCCTGTTATAGTGCGCACAAGTGATTTTAAATCAAATGAATATCGTGGTATGCTCGGTGGAATGGGATATGAACCACACGAAGAGAATCCAATGCTTGGCTATCGTGGGGCAAGCAGGTATTATTCCGAGCAATATCGTATAGCCTTTGAATGGGAATGTCAAGCTCTCGCAATGGTGCGTAACGAAATGGGATTAACTAATATGAAAGTAATGATTCCATTTTTGCGCACACCTGAAGAAGGAAAAAAGGTGCTTGAAATTATGCGGCGTAATGGATTAGAATCTGGCAAAAATGATTTAGAAATTTATGTTATGTGCGAATTGCCTGTAAATGTCATTTTAGCTGATGATTTTTTAAGTATGTTTGATGGATTCTCAATCGGCTCAAATGATTTAACCCAGCTTACACTCGGTGTAGATAGAGATGGACAGCTTGTAAGTCATATCTTTGATGAACGTAATCCTGCAATGTTTGCGATGTTTAAAAAAGCCATAGAATCTTGTAAGCGCCATAATAAATACATTGGTATTTGTGGGCAAGCTCCAAGCGATTATCCCGAAGTTACTGAATTCCTTGTTAAAGAGGGTATTAGCTCTATTTCACTTAATCCCGATTCTGTTATTGCCACTTGGCAAAAAGTCGTGGAAGTGGAAAAATCACTAAAAAAATAAATACATTAATAAAGGGTGCAAATGTATCCCTTTATTAAAGAACCCTAGTGCCCTTTGAATACTTAAGTCATTATTTAAATACTACAGGAATATCAGGATAATGTGGAATATTAGGATAATCCAAACCTACAAGTGTTGCGCTTCCCCTTAATGGTTGTGCATCATTTGGTATCAAATCTTTCCGCAAATACGAAATTTCAATAAGAGGAGAAAAAAGTAGATTTTTAGCAAATAAAAGTCCTCCATTATGATTAAAATGCGTATGGATAGGACAATAATATTCGTTTAATTTTGCTAATACGGCTAGTCGCCTTTGTGTAAATACTTCATTATCAGGGTTACAATTATGAAATTCAAAAAGTATTTGAGGAAAATATTTTGCAAGAAGGCTTATGTCAATATTTTCAAGCAATTCCCATTCGGCATCTTCAATATCACATTGCAATATATTATGTGCATTTTTATCAAATTTATTTTCATTGATAATCTGCATAAGTGTAGTAGTATCGTGAGATTCCACAGCACCTACAAACTTTTTAAAAAATTTTATGTTTGGGTGATTGGGATAAGGAGAAGATTCTATACTCGCATCATATTCTAGCACTTCATAACCCATATCTGCCATTTCTAAATCAAACGGAGAATAATCAGATACACCTAATGAAACACATTTTGGCAGAGAATTGCCTTTAACGGGGGGGGGGGCATAATAAACAATAACCACCATCAGCTTGTCCGCCTACACGCACAAATTGAAAAGAAGAATGGCGAAGCGGTCTTATGAGAGAAAAGTATTTTAGGGCATTTTCAGTATTATGTAATATCTTTGGACTAATAAAAGCCTTTGATAATTCTAATAATACATTAGGATTATCCATATGAGCCACCATTTGAGCAGAAAACAAAATATTAAAAGAATTAAAATTTTTATCTTGAGCATTGAGCTTATCATAAACTTTTTTGAGCCTTTTAGGCATTGCAAAAGCATATTCAAAGTAGCGAAGAAATTTCATTTCATCTCCTTATTTAGTAAATACCATAGAGTAGCATTAAATTTATAAAAATATTATGAAATCCCAAGTAAAAACTTGCAAATGGCTTTTACAAACAAATTAAAAATAACTCCTTGCACCTTTATAAGTTTTGTTCCAATAAGCTGAATCTAATCGCGCCTTACTTACTACTTTCCCTTTACTTGGAGCGTGAATAAACTCATTGTTACCAATATAAACACCAACGTGATTTATTCTTTTACTTCTATTTGTGGTAAAAAATACCAAATCACCCTTTTGAAGCTTAGATTTTGTAACAGAGCTTCCATCATTGTATTGCTCATATGAAGCGCGCGGAAGAGAAATACCATTAAGACGATAAATTGCACGTGTCAGCCCACTGCAATCAAATCCAGATTCTGAAGTGCCTCCCCATTTATATGGCACACCAAGATATTGATGAGCACTCTCTACAATGTCATCTCTAATATCATTTGATTTTTTGCGCTTAGATGTTTTGAGTGCATAAACTTGTGGAGAAACAATAAAAAACTCATTAATGAGCCCTTGTTTTTGATACTCTTGTGCTCTTATTTTTGCATCTTCAAAACTTTGATAATTCCCAAAGCGCACTTTATACATTCCAGCTTCTTTAAATAAAAATGCATCAAGTCCTTTTTGATTAAGAGAATCCACCAATCGCCCAGCATTCTCTACACTATTAAAACTTCCCACCTGCACATTATATAAAGGAGATTTTGGCACACTCAAAGCACAACCGCCATAAAAAACAATAATAATTAAACATAACAAAGATAATACATAGAGTTTTATTTTCATTTTAATCCTTATGTGTAGATTCTATATAATTAAAACATCGGTGGAGCTAAAAAGCGTAATCCTAAAGATACCCAACTTTCTTTACCTAAAAAAGCATTTCCATAAGTGCCATCAAGCTGGATTCTATCTTGTAATAACCATACTCTAAGTCCTAATTGATATTTTGGCGTATCAAATCGCTCATAAAAAAACTCTCCTAAAATCCATAATCTTTGAGTAATTTGCTGCTCTAAACCTAAACCAATATTATAAATTTGCCTATCTCCATTATTACGCTTAAGCTTATAGCCAAGATTAGAATGCAAAAGCAAAGTATTATCAAAAAAAGCCGCACTTATAGGAATATACATATAATATTCATTCCGGTGTTTAGAACGTTTAAAATTATAAGCATTACCCAATGCTAAACCAAAACTATATCCATCAGATTCCACATCTTTAAAAACTTTCTTTGCCCCTGTTACAAACTGACGACCGCCAAAGCTCTCATCGGCTAATCTCTCATCAATAGGTGCATTACTAAACATACCACCCATACTTATTTCCACATCAAAAAATAAATTACAACCGGGCAATATCCAATACTCGCCTATTTTACCATTATATACTCCCCAAGTTTCAAGCTGACAGGAATGTTTATCTACCACGCGTGCATCATCATTAATCATTGGACGCGCCCCATACATTCCTATCGCATATATGAGTAAAATGAGACAGATTCTATAAAGTGAATTTTTCAAAAATTTTCTCCAAACCAACTTGCTACATCACTTCGTATAGTTTGATGTAAATGAATGCCAGCAATAAAATTATCTTTAAGCGCTTTAGTAAGCAAGCTTAATGCACCATTGCGAAACTTGCTTAAATATGGGTGGTCAATCTGTGCCCAATCTCCTAAAAATACAATCTTACTCCCCTCGCCTATGCGAGTGCCAATAAGTTTAATTGTAGCATTTGAAGCATTTTGCACTTCATCAAAAATGACAAACTTATTGCCAATACTAATTCCTCGTGCGTGAGCAATATCTACTATTTCAATTTTGTGTTTTTGGAGGAAATATTCAGTTGCATCTTGCTTTTGTATACCATTGACTTCACCACGATATTCAATGCGTTTAGCAAGTGAGCTTTCTTGGAGTTTGTCAATAGTGAAATTTATAGCACCATAAAGTGGATACATAAAATATCCAAGCTTTTGATTCTCATCTCCTTTACGATAACCAAGCTCCGCTTCTTTGTCATTTGCGGTAATGGTATTACGCATATAGATAATACCATCAACTATACCATTTTTGACAAGAGTAATGCCTGCTTGAAGAGCTATGAGTGTTTTTCCACTTCCTGTTGAGCCTGTGGCAATAGTGAGATTATTTTGCGGGTGAGTAAGGAGTGCATAAAACATTTTTTGCTCAAGATTAATAGGCATAATATAGGGTTGGTGATTTTTAAGAATCTCATCAAGATTGAGTTCTTCAAATGCTTCTCCTACCTTAATTCCAAAGATTTTCTTACCTGTTTTATACAATGAATTATCTGTATTATCCACTTCATCAATTTGGATAAGACTCCATTGTGTAAGATTCTGAAATTTTTTATTATCTTTTAAATGCGTCAAAGGCGTATCTTTATGTATCTCAAAAGACACCCAAAAATCAATATCACTTGGATTTTCAACTCTATCACGAAAAAGTGATTGTGCAGGAATACCCTGTGCTTGGGCACGCACTTTGAGCGAAATATCATTACTTAAAAGAACCAAGCCATAATCTCGTGCAATTTCAATGAGTTTAGAATCGTTATAGCTATGCTCTTGTGGCAAAAGTTTATATTTTGAGCGATAAATCAGCGTCAAAGGAACGGAAAAATTCTCATATTTGAAAATGAGAGTTTGGGTGAAATCATTATTATCTTTAGCTACGTGCATAAGAGTTGTATTAGTTACTATTTTCTGCAAAAGCCCTTCATTATCCGCGCCATCACTATTAATGCACCGAAAAAACTCACGCGCAAAGAAGCCTGTTTCATTCTGTAAATCTTTCTTTTTATCAAGCTCTTCAATAACAACATCGGATATAAAAAGTTCATTTTGTGCATTTTGCCACAAAAAAATGATATTTTGCGTATCATCAAGAATAATAGAAGTATCAAGTAAATAATGCTTAGTAATCAATTAACTCCCTTTGGTTAGAATGCCTGATTGTATCAAAAGATATATTAAATAATAAAAAGGAATAAAAATGGAAGTAAAATTTAAAGGTACTCCAGCGCAATTAAGCGCAAATACAATTAAAGTCGGCGATGATGCTCCGCAAATCAAACTTACTGCAAAAGACCTCTCACAAGTGCAAATAGGCGGTGCAAGTGGAAAATATCAAATCATTAATGTGGTTCCAAGTCTTGATACAGGTGTGTGTGCAACACAAACAAGACGTTTTAACCAAGAGGCCGCTACATTACAAAATACGAACGTATATGTAGTTTCAATGGATTTACCCTTTGCACAAGGGAGATTCTGCAGCACTGAAGGGATAGAGAATCTTACTCCTTTGAGTGATTTTGTAACAAAAGATTTTGGCAAAGCTTATGGCTTACTTTTGCAATCCTCTCCGCTTGTAGGATTACTTACTCGTGCAGTGCTCATAATTGACCCTCAAGGAAAAGTGATTTATATAGAGATTTGTGAAGAAATCACACAAGAACCAAACTATGAAAAAGCTTTAGCAGTAATAAAATAGGTTTTAAAATGGGAAAATTTACACTCACACAAATTGATAAGATTCTTGCTTTAGGTGTCTTTTATCTTGCTACTAAAGGCACTTGTGGAAACCCAAGAGTGCGTCCCATAAGCTCCTATATTGTTCATAATGGCAAGCTTTACTTTGGCACTTCTAAAAATAAAAATCTTTATAAACATATTGAACAACACTCAGGAGTTGAAATTTGTATTAGCACACCAGATATTCTTTCATTGCGCATTAGGGGCGATGCACATATTGTTAATCATCTTGATGCAAAAGAAGCATTAATGGCTAAATATAAACGTATAGCTCAAAGTTTTGACAATAATCCTGCTCACCCTAATTTCGTAATTTTTTATCTTGAAAATATAAGTGCGCAACTACAAGATTTTAGCGGCAACATTCTCCTTTATAGGGAAAATTAAAAAGGGATTAAAAAATCCCGCCATTGACATTATCAACAAACTTCATCTTATTAATCACAGAATCTATCAATCCTTGCATTTCTTTGCTATGGTCATCATTTGCTGCAATTTTGTCAAATTCATCAAAGCTCACTTTTGATGAATGATTTTTTAAATAATCCATAGCTACTTTTTCATTGCTATTAATCAAACCTTCTTTTCTTAAGGTATCGGAGAGATTCTCAAATGAAGTTTTATCCCTAAAGCCACCCTCAAGATCTCCACCAATCTCGCGAGCTTTTTTAAGCTCTTGAGAAGGAGAAAACCTATCCTCTATACGTCTAGTAATATCTACGGATTGCAAAGATTGTATGCTTTTATCTTTATTGTGCACACTATCTACGCCATTAAGCTTTTGTTCGCTTTCTTTGCTTTCATTTGCATTTCTTGGCTGATTTTCAACATTATAGATATTAGCAAGCATACCTTGCACGCCACCATTGTGATTAATTTTTGTAATATCCATTTGAATCCTCCATTAAGATTACAAAATTAAAGCAAACTTTATTCCTAAAAATCCCAACCTTTGTGCGCTTTATCCCCTTTTTCGGTGATTTTTTCTATTTCTTTAGTGTCTTCTACTAAAGAGCCGCTCCTAGATAAAGATTCTAAAAGCAAGGTATAAGCCCCATCAATCTCCTTAATACGTATAAGCGAGGTATTATGAAAACTTTTATTGATGTTTTTATTATCAAAAATATTTTGCTTAGCACTTTTAATAAGTTCATTGTATTTGTGCGTTAAACTCTCCTTTGTTATATTTTCATCTTTTATATCAAAAATTTCTTTTGCTTTTTCTTCATTCATTGATATTTCTTTAGCATATTCTTGTTCAAATTGTTCAAAAATGACATTAAAATCCTCATTAGAGATTTCAAATAATGCTGCAATATCAATAATACAATCACGCTCACTTTCTGCAAGAGAGCCATCAGCATAGGCAATGACAAATAAAAATTCTACCACTTTTAAACGTTTTTTATACTCGCCCTTTGTGAGCATCACATATTCATCACATAACTCTTCAAGGGCAATATTTGAAGATTTTTGCTCCATCAATATGTCTTTTAATTCTTCCTTGCTCATCTTTGGATTCTTTGCTTCTTGTGCCATATCTGTAAGCATTTCATCAACAAGTTGTTCTTCAAGTGGGCACATCTTCTCATCACTCCATACTACGCGTCCTAAAATCGCGGCTAATACTCCAAATTCACTTGATTTTACTTTGTCAATCTGCGTCATTTCTTGATAAGGATTTTTAAAATCTATTGGAGTATTATCTATACGATTTGTATTAAATTGTGGATTCTGATGAAGCGGATTTTTAAGGTATTCTTGTAAAGTATTGTAAAGAAAATACACCACCACTCCAGCAATAAGTAATAACACGATTTCCATTGTGAATCTATCCCTTTTTATGTAATTTAAATATTATTGTAACAAAAATTTAGTTTAACGTTTATTAATCCGTTGTTCAAAATCTTTTTTAAGCTTTTCCTCTTGCTCAAGTGCATTTTTTTTAAGACGCCTTAATTCCTCTAAACGTTCATTTTCAAGTGCAATTTTACGCTCTCTACTATCACGGATTCTTTGCATATATTCCTCTCGTCTTTTGGGGTCTTGATAACGAATAGGCTTCATAAAAAGCACACCTAAAATAACAAAGAAAAATATCAATGCCATTGCTGCATCGCCACCACCAAAATGATACCAAGTTGAGCCAACAATTGCTGCAAAAAGCAATTTAAGAAATACTTGCATTTATATCAACTCCACCTTTTGTTTATGATGTGCAAAACCAAGCTTAGTTTTATCTTTTTCACCAAATGCTAAAAGCAAAATTTGAGGCAAAAAAAGAATAGGCAAGGCGATATTATCACGATTATATGCTTTACAAAGCTGTGTGCGCTGCACATCAAGTATATTGAATTGACTAAGTGAATGACTCAAAATAAAATCTATGCCCAAATCTGCTAAATCAAAAAAAAGCTTTGCACTATTATAAATTGCACTCTGTGGATTAATATTAAGTAAATGTGCATAATATTGATAGCAAATGGGCGTATCAATAAATTTTAAATCAATTTGTTCATAGATTCTATGATTAGTGCTTTTGGGCAAATGCGCTTGATACGCACCACGAAGTATTACAGATGAAAATGTCGTAAATTTTTTACAAACTAATGTATTTACATCACACCCATTAAGCAAATCAGGTAAATAACTCATCTGCACCTTACTATCATAGAGCAAGTTGAACTTATGGAGGTATTCTGTCTCAATTTGACGCATAATCTTCGCATTAGATTCTATAATCATTTTAGCATAAAGAGCATTGGCATACGCATCTTCTTCTAAAAAAACAAGTGTCGCATCAGCAGCATTTGCTAAAGCTAAATTATAAGCAACATTGCGTATCAAATCATCTTTTTGCACTAATCGTGCCCAATATCCTCCACAATCAGCCAATGGTGTATTAAGAGTGAGCACTTCTAGCTTAAGTTGGGTAAAAAGCTCCTTGGCGCTGCAGAGTAATGCTTGTGCATTCTCATATTTATCATAAATAATATATTTCATTGCTTTACCCCTACCCTTTATTTTTGAACTTTAAGTGTATACAAATGCTTCCATTGCTTAGATTCTGAAGAAAATACAATATTTCTCATAATCTCCCATATTTCCTCATCAATCGCATTTGCACGTGGATATACCATATCTGCAAGACTTACAAAATTTAATATGCCACTTTGTTTATCAAGAATCCACTCACGAATAGCTTTAATTCTATCTGGATGACGCGAGAAAATCCATTTAAGATATAAAAAAAAGCCATCACCTAAATATGTATCATTTCTCATAGGGGTAATTAAATTAAGAGCAAGATATTTTTCAAACTCTTCCTTCTCTTCGACACTCAAAAATTCTGCCCATACGAAAAATGATTCATATCGTTTCCACAACATTTGTCTATCAAAAAGCAAGTCCTTAGAAGCATAATAAGTGCTAAGAGGTTCAATTTGCCATTGTTCCCCAAATTGCTGTATAAGCTCAATAATATCAATGTCTTCAAAAACTGCTATACCATTGATACGCAATGCCAAAGCACTTGTATCGCAACCATAACCCTCTATTTCACTTTTAAGAAAGTGGAGTATATCTTTAAGTGTTTGGCTTTGATTAAAGTGAAATACAAATTTTTTATAATAAGGCAAATAATCTACGCCTGCCTCAAAAGTAAAAGCTTCAAGATGCACTTTGTCCATAACACCCCCTTTTTCTAAAGTTTTTAAGATGTATGACAATAATCTTAACATATTTCATTTACACTCTCCCTTAAAAGGTTAATTATTTTTTAAAAAATCTACTATTTTGTAAGCTAGAAGCAAATGCTAGGTTTGATTGCTCTAAGCCTTCTTGCTGCACAAAAGTAATTTGCTCTAATTCCTCCGGAGAAAGATTATAAAAGCAAGGGTGGCTTACATTAGTAAATAATGGAATCTCACGCAATAAATCGTTATCGTGAAGTAATATCTGCACAATACCGCTATACGGAATACTCACCAAACTGCCAATATTCTCATTACCAAAACCTGCCTCAAAAGTAATATGTTCATTCCTAAGTTCAATACTCTCAAAAGTGTAGCCAGCAAGCACAAAAAGTGTAATATCATTAAAAGTGCTGCTAATATTCTCGGGCAACAATGGAGAAAAATTTGTGCGCTTTATATCACATAAAAGATTAAAATTTATCCCCTCTTGAACAAGAAACATTAAAGTATCTTTAGCGTAAGTATCTACAATTAACTTAAAATGTGGATGAAAGAGAATTTTGTGCATTGACCAACTCCTTAAACTCCTCAAGCATTTTTTGCACTTCAGCCATACCTATAAGCCAAAATTTATCACTCTCAAGGTTAAAACCAAATGAAGCAATCAAATCTTTAGGGCTTTTACTTCCGCCAAGTGAAAGAAAATCTGTATATTTTTGGATAAATTTTGCTCTCATACGAGGTGTTTTTTGAGATTTATACAAACCAAAAAGCGCTAACACAAGTAATTGCCCATAACTATAAGCATAACAATAAAAAGGTGAGTGCACAAAATGCGGGATATAACACCACCAGCCATCATAATTCTTAGTTAATTTTAGGCTATCTCCAAACATACGTTCATTTTCTTCGCGCCATATTTTATCAAATGCTTCAGGCTTAAGCTCTTCACTTTGAGCGTGGATTCTACGCTCAAAGTGTGTCATTACAATTTGACGAAAAAGCGTAGAAAAAATATCTTCTAGTTTTCCTGCATATAAGCTTATAAGCTCTTGTTTATCCAATGTTGTTTTAAGCATATCAAAAAGTAACATTTCAGCAAAAACAGATGCAGTCTCTGCTGTTGTAAGCGGTGTATCCATATTGAGATAGCCCTGCGTTTTAGAAAGCTCCTGATGTATCATATGTCCAAATTCGTGCGCAATCGTAAAAGCATCACGGCGTGAGTTTGTATAATTAAGCAACACATAAGGGTGCGCACTAGGCACACTTCCGTGGCTAAAAGCTCCACCACGTTTGTTAGGTGTAGGGTGAGAATCTACCCACCCTTTTTTTAATGCTTTTAAAGCAATATCTTTGAATTCCTTGCTAAAATTCTCAAATGCTTTCAAAACAAGTTTGATGGCTTCGTTATAGGATATTTCGTATGTATGAGTGTCAAGAGGCGCGTAACGATCATAATCTTGCAGCTCATTTATACCAAGTAAAGAAGCTTTAACACGATAATAATCAGCCACAATACCATAATGCGCACTTACAATATCAATGAGTTTATCTACGCTTTTTTGTGTTGCACCATTATTAATATGACGGAAAGATTCAGGAAGTTTATAGCCACGCAATGCTGTTGTAATACTAAGGTCTTTTCGCACCATATTAAGAACATAACTCAAAAGATGACGGGATTTTTTGAGTTTTTTACTAAAAACCTTTTGAGCATATTTACGCACACTGCGTTTTGAATGATGAAGCAAACTCAAAATTTCCTCCTCACTCAATTTATGAGACTTTTTACCCTTATTTGATTTTTTATTTTCTTTCTTAAGTGGCTCAAAACGAAATTGTGCTAAATGCTCATCAAAAAGCCTTGAGAATGCTCCTACACCAACGGGTGAAGTTGCTAAAAGCACTTTTTCCTCTGCCAAAGAAAGTTGATAAGTATCTTGTTCGATAATCTTTTCCAAAAAATACGCATATTGTGGTGTATGTTGTATAACCTCTTTCCTATGCGTCTCAGGAAGCTTACAAAATTCAATCTCAAAAAAGAGCACAAGATTCTGTATTTGTGTAGTTTGCATTTCATATTTAGCATACAAATCCCCTTGTGTAGTATCTTTTGCAAAACACAAAAAAACATAGGTCATTATGCGTCCAAAACCTTCAAGAATCTGTTCATACTCTTTTATCACATCAGCAAATTCATTTGGTTTAATATTTTTAAGTTGCCCTTCATAGCTTTTGGCAAACTTTTTAGCACGGCGCAAATGGCTTGACATAAATCGCTCAAGTTGCTCTTTTGTCTTAAAAAGTGCAGTTAAATCCCATTGACTAGATTCTATAATGCCTCTCATACTGCTCCTTTGTGTTTTTAATTTATTTTGCTCTAAATTCATTTTACTCCTCCTGAATAAGTGCAAGAGCTTTAAGAAAGCTTATGCTATCTATTTGCACACCTGAAGTCATATTTTTAAGTGTGAGAGTTTTTGTATTAAACTCATTCTCTCCAATGACAACTACAAACTCATATCCTTTCAAATGAGCATAAGTAAATTGTTTTTTAAGTTTGGAAGCTTCTGGATACACTTCAATAGGAATCTCACTACAACGAAAAGATTCTGCAAGTAAATGAGCATATCCAAAATATAGTCTATCCATACACACAATAAGTGCGCGAGCAGATGTCGCTCTTTTTTGTAAGAGCTCAAGCTCCTCAAGTGCTGCTAAAAGCCTATCAATACCAATACTCGCGCCAACACCACTCATTTTTTCTTTAGAAAAAGTGCGCGTAAGATTATCATATCTTCCGCCAGAACATACGCTCCCGATGCTTTTTAAGGCATTCAGAGTTGTTTCATATACAATGCCTGTATAATACCCTAATCCACGAGCAATTGAAAAATTAACACGATAAGTATCTCTATCCATTTGCAAAGATGAAAGCACTTCATAAAGCATTTTTAAATCCTCAATGCCTTTTTTAATAGAATCATTCCATTCTTCCATAAATGAAATTTGTCTAAAAAAGCTTTCACTCTCACCTTGTTGCTTAATTGAAGTGTATTCTAAGAGATTCTCTACTTGATTATTATTTAAACCCAATTCCTTTTGTAACTCCTCGCTCACACGCTCTTTACCAATTTTATCAAGCTTATCAATAATACGCAAAGCCACATTTATATCTTTTTCTTGTGTAATACCACAATATTCACAAATACCATTTAGAATGCTACGATGGTTAAGCCAAATAGTAAATTCCTCGATGCCAAGTTTCATCAATGAGGCATAAATGACTTGTAAAATTTCAGCATCACACGAGATACTATCACTCCCAATAAAGTCAAAATCACATTGTGTGAATTCTCTATACCTTCCTCTTTGTGCTCGCTCTCCACGAAATACATTTCCAATCGCATATCGTTTAAAAGGCAATCCTACTTCATTTTTGTATTGTGATACAAAACGAGCTAAAGGCACGGTTAAATCAAATCTCAATGCTACATCGCGGCCACCGTGATCTTTAAAACGATAGAGTTCCTTTTGTATTTCATCGCTACCCTGTTTAATAAGCACATCAGCATACTCTAAATGCGGTGTCTCAATAGGCACGAAACCAAAATTCATAAATACATTGCTCACTTTATTAAGTAAATGTGCTTTTGCAAGCGCCTCTTTTGGCAACCTATCTTTAAAACCGCTTAATGTGCGAGGGGTAACCAACGCCATCTGCAGACCTCCTTTAAAATTTCACAAACTAAAGTATGTGGATTCTACCTTAAAAATGTTTTATTTTGGCTACATTATGAGGTAATTTGGCAAATTTTTCACACTTTATAGTTAAATTTTAGCTTTTTATGCTTACAATATTGCTTTTGTTGTATTTTACACAGGAGAAATTATTGTGCTATCATTGAGATGTCCTACAAATATTCCCACTCAAGAAGTAAAAAAGATTCTATTACGCTTACCAAATTGGTTGGGCGATAGTGTAATGGTTTCTCCCGCATTTGAATGGCTTAAACATAGTTTTGATAAAGCAAATTTTACTCTGGTAGGAAGCAAAGCAAGTTGTGGGATTTATGAACGAGATGAACGCGTAAAACATATTTTTATTGATGAGAGTAAAAAAGCGCGCTCTCGCATTTTAGCTACAAAGACACTTGCGCAAAATATAGGAAAGCACGATATAGCTATTAGTTTTAGCAATACTTTTTTCTCAGCATTATTGCTTTATTTGAGCAAAAGCGTAGTACGCATAGGCTACGCTAAAAATGCGCGAAGTTTTTTACTTACACACGCTTTACCCTTAGAGAAATATGATTCTCAAGGACAAAAATATCATCAAGTATTTTTATATCTTCTACTTATCACACCCCTTGTGCAAGTGCAAAAACAAGCTATTGCATCTTATACGAAGACACTCTCTACACTTACAGAATCTTCACATCTCACACAAAATAAACATTTCTCACCAAAAGATATACTCTCTATTCTTGCCACACAACCGCTTACACTCATTTCCCATACGCAAACATTACATCAATCTTATACCCATACAATAGGAATCAATCCCGGAGCAGCTTTTGGTAGTGCTAAACGTTGGAAACAATCACATTTTATTACTATAATAGAGCACTTTCTTACTCAAGGCTATGAAGTCTATCTTTTTGGTTCAAGTGCCGAATCTGATGCGAACACATCTATTGCAAATGCTTTTATTGCACATTCTCAAAATCAACATTTCCATAATCTTACTGACAAAACAAACTTAAGCGAACTGATTGATTATATCGCTGCAATGGATATTTTTATTACCAATGATAGCGGACCTATGCACATCGGTGCAGCTTTAAAAATACCTATGATAGTGATTTTTGGACCAACAGATATGAACGAAACAGCACCCTACATACCTAGTGTGCCCTGTGTAAGAAAAGATTCTATATCTTTTTGTGAAGACCAACAAGCAAAATCTCTTTACGCTCTTGTTTGTAAATCTCTCCCTTGTGCGCCTTGCAAAAAACGTGAATGTCCCTTAAAACATCATAATTGTATGAAACTTATTACTCCAACAGAAGTTATCACTCAAACGCAAAATCTCCTAAAACTCCATTATAAAAGGCTTGATAAATGATACTTAAATCTTGCGATTCTACGCCATTACAAGCTTATAAAATTCTAAGTAATACAATTACACCTCGCCCTATAGCGTGGGTAAGCACTATTTTTCCAAATGGTGGAATAAATCTTGCGCCTTTTAGTTTTTTTGCGCCTATTAGTGTTAATCCACCTATTTTCTCTCTTTGTATTATGCAAAAAAGTGATGGCAGCCATAAAGATACTTATAAAAATATTATTAACACGTGTAAGGCTACCATTAGTATGTGCGAACACTCTCATCTCCAAGCTTTACACGATACGAGCACAGAACTTGCATATAATGTAAGTGAGGCAAATAAATTTGATATTCCACTTGAGTTGCTTCAATCAGGATTTCCTCCCGTGCCTCAAGGCATTAAAGTCGCCTTTATGTGTAATTTATACGATGTGCTAGAGCTTGGCGAAAATAAAAGTGTGCTTTTAGAAGTTGATTCTTTTTATATCGCCGATGAACTATATAGTGAAGACTTGAACTTTATGCCCACTTTTATCGGACGTGTAGGACGTATATATAAATTATGCTCTACGCCCATTACGCTAAATCCAGGTTCCAAAGATAAACAAAAACCATCAATTCAAGGAGAGAGTGATGAATGATGCGCCTCTTTTTTCTATTATTGTGCCCATTTATAATGTGCAATCCTATCTTAAAGAATGCCTAGATTCGCTCTTAGAACAAAGTTATAAAGATTTTGAAATTATACTCATTAATGATGGCAGCACTGATAAAAGCGGAGAAATAGCACAAACTAATGAAACCTATGCTTTTTATTACCGCTGTATTCGCACCTTGCTTAAACGCATAATGCGCATTTTAAATAACTTACCTTGGAGTGATGAAAAAGCTGATATTATTCAAAGCATTAAACCCCTTTATACCTATGCACCTTATCGCACAAAATTTTCAATGAATTTTCCACACTTTAGTGCCTTTGCTACAAAAGCACTCTCTTATCTTAAATTTAAAAAGGACTAATATGCCTCTTTCACTTTTACAAGAGCTCATCAAGCGTCCAAGTATCACACCTCAAGAATGCGGTATTTATGAGATTATCCTTAATAAATTAAATTCTCTCATACAAAAGGAACATATTGATACATTCATCATTGAGCAAGAAAAAGAGGGGGTAAAAAATCTCTTTTATCTTATTGCACCTAAAGGTGCAGACAAATCAAATCTGCATCATTTTTGTTTTGCAGGACATATTGATGTTGTGCCAACGGGAGAGGGTTGGGAGTTTGAACCATTTTGTGGGACACAAGATGAAAAGTATATCTATGGACGAGGCACGCAAGATATGAAAGGAGGCATAAGTGCCTTTATATGTGCCGTTTGTAATATTTTAGAATCCCATAATACTTCTTCATTACCCATTATGCTCTCAATCCTTCTTACAAGTGATGAAGAAGGAGAGGGAATCTATGGCACAAAGTTTATGCTTGAAGAGCTTAAAAAACGCGATTTGCTTCCTCATAGCTGCATTGTCGCAGAACCTACAAGCATAAATCACACAGGCGATATGCTTAAAATCGGTAGACGTGGCTCAATCAATGGCACACTCATCATTGAAGGCAAACAAGGACACGTTGCCTATCCACAAAAGTGCATCAATCCCATAGAACTATTAGGGAGCAAGCTTGGTGCATTAGCAGGCATAGAATTAGATAATGGGGATTCTCATTTTGCGCCGAGCAAACTTGTAATTACCGATATTCGAAGCGGTATGGAAGTTGTAAATGTAACACCACAGAATCTCAAAATAATGTTTAATGTGCGTAACTCACCTTTAAGCAATGAAGATTCTATTCGCTCTTATATTACCTCAATTCTTGGCTCCCTACCCTATGAACTCACGCTTAAAACTAATTCGCTTCCATTTATTACAGCAGATGATAGTGAAATTGTCAAATCACTTTGCGCCATCATTGAGCGCACTCTTGGCATCACACCACAACTAAGCACAAGTGGAGGGACAAGTGATGCAAGATTCTTTGCATCTTATGGTGTAAATGTAGTGGAAATAGGTGTGCCAAATGATAGAATCCACGCTATAAATGAACGCGTATCAATAAGTGATATACTTGCGCTGCACGATATTTTTGTAGAATTTTTGCAACTCTTTATAAAGAATGCTAAAATAGAGAATCTCAAATAAAATATAAGGAATAAAAAATGGCAATCATCGGCAAACTTGCGCATTTAGATTGGTTTTTTAAAGCCTACCCTGTGCTTAAAGACATACAAGAATATATGAACAACGCTTTAAATCCCACACACGATATACACAAAAGAATATGCTCTCTTAAGATTCCTCCACTTAAGGAGCGTTATGAGATAAGCTATCCCCTTACGCAAGGTGTGCGTGCTATTGAACAATCTTATCATCTCAAACCAATGCGCAATGCCTTTTTTGAGTCCCATCGTGTATTTATTGATTTCCAGCTTGTAGTAGAAGGCTACGAATATATGTTAATTGGCGATAAAAGCACATTTGATATACACATACCTTATGATGAAAGCAAGGATTTAATAGTCTATAACAACCTTTTAAGAGATTCTCATAGAGAATATAGCACTTTAAAATATACTTTACCCATTAATGAATCTTTAAATACACCCTATCGCACTAGTTTGCTTTTAAGTAGTGGGGATTTAGCAATTTTTTTCCCAGATGATACTCACGCTGGAGGTTTAGAACTCACACCTGATGTGCCTACACCTTACACTTATGCTATTAAAAAAAGTGTATTGAAAGTGCCTGTATCATTACTAGAACTATAAATTCTTTCACTTATTGATTTGTGCAAGAAATTCTTCTTCGTTTAATGTGGTAATATTTAAAGATTGTGCTTTTTCTAGCTTGCTCCCTGCCTTTTCTCCATAAATAACAAAATCGGTTTTTTTACTTACACTTGAGCTTATTTTTGCACCCTTAGATTCTAAAAGTTTAATAATTCTATCTCTTGGCTGACTTAGTGTGCCTGTAAGCACAATAGTTTTATTGAAGAAAACATTATTGTTATCAATTTCTAATAACTCTACTTTAGGCTTGATAATACAAAGCAGCTCAGCAATAAGCGTTTTGTTAGCGTGATTAAATTCCACAAGCGAATATGCCATTTCCTCCCCAAATCCATCAACGCTCAATATTTCTGAAAGTTCAAGTTCAAACACATTTAATCCAAATTTTTGAGCAAGCTTTTTACTTGCGCCTTCACCAATATGTTCAATGCCAAGTGCATTAATAAAACGCCATAACTCTACACCTATAGTATTTTGTATAGCATAAATAAGATTATTTGCCCTCTTTTCTTGCCACCCTTCAAGTGTGAGCAATTGTTGTATGCTTAAAGCATAAATATCTTTAATATTTCTTACAAAGGCATTTTCATAGAGTTGTATTACGATTTTTTCACCTAAACCATCAATATTAAGCGCTTTTTTTGAGGCAAAATGGATAATGGATTCTATTACACGCGCTTCACAGCTTAGATTCTGACATTTGATGAATATATCTTCAAGTAAAAGTTCTTCTCCACAGACTGGACAATGCGTAGGTTTAGAAATAACTTTTTGAGTACCATCACGCAAAGCCACAAGCGGTTTAATGATTTTAGGAATCACATCTCCACTCCGAATAATAATCACTTCATCGCCCAAACGAATATCTTTGCGCTCAATTTCACTAAAGTTGTGTAAAGTTGCACGTGAAATCATCGCTCCCTCAATCTCCACAGGCTTTAGTTCTGCCACAGGTGTAATAATACCTGTGCGTCCAACTTGTAGGCTTACAGATAGAATCTTGGAGCTCTTTTCCACTGCGGGAAACTTATAAGCACAAGCAAAACGAGGAGATTTAATCGTCCAACCAAGTTGTTGTTGAGAGGCAATTTTATCAAGCATAATCACCATACCATCAAGCATTATGGGATAATTATTGCGTTGAGAAAAAAGCACATTATAAGCATTTTGTATGGATTCTATACTCTCGCAATAACTCAAAAAAGGCACAGGAGCAAAACCAAGTCGTGTAATTGTATTAAAAGCTTCATAAAAGCTCTCAAATCGTATCAAACCTGCCCCAATGCCCCAAGGCATAAAACGAAGTTTGCGTTTAGCAGTAATTTTTGCATCAAGCTGTCTCAAACTCCCTGCTGCTGCATTACGAGGATTTGCAAAAAGGCTTAAGTTTTCGCTTAAACGATCTTGATTGATATATTCAAAATCCTCTTTGGCTATGACTACTTCACCGCGTATCTCAATTTCCTCTTTATAATTAATTTCAAGAGGAATACTCTGAATCGTCTTTGCATTATGCGTTACAAGCTCCCCAATAACACCATCTCCTCGTGTCGTAGCACTCACTAGCTTGCCTTCTTGATAAAGGAGATTGAGACTTGCGCCATCAAATTTAGGTGAGCAAGTAAAAGTAGCTTGAGGGTAGCTTTTATAGATTCTTTGCACCCATTCTACTAGTTCATCATAATTAAAAACATCTTCTAGACTCCACATACGCTCCAAATGCGTATTTTTACTAAAAGATTCTAAGGGCACATCACCTACACGTTGTGTTGGCGAACTTGCATCAATAAGATGAGGATTTTCTTCTTCAAAACGTACTATCTGATGATAGAGGCTATCATATTGCTCATCAGTTGCAATAGGTTCATCAAGCACATAATAGTGATATGCCATCTTTTTGAGAATCTGCACTTGTGTGTAATATTCTTGACTTGTCATAACGATTTACCTTTAAAATTTGAAGTTTAAGTGCTTATATTATGTATTTTATGATAGAATCATACCATTATTTAAGCGACATTTCTGTATTTCTTCTTATTTTGGAGGCTGACTTTGACACAAAAGCAATCTTTGATTGATAAAACAACTTCTTTGCATCTTAATAATGAAGTGCAGTTTTTATGCTTTACACTTGAAGAAGAAAGTGATGGCTCAAATCAGCTTTATGCAATGAATGTATTTAAAATACGTGAAATTATATACTATAATGATGACCTTACTGAAACTGCGGGAGACAATAGTGGTATTGTATTGGGTTATCTTACGGTGCGTGATGAAACAATTCCTCTTGTAGATATGAGACGTTGGCTCTATTATAGCAAGGAATGCCCTAATAGAGATTTGCGAGAATATTCACTCAATACAGATAAGAATCTCGTGATTATATGTAGCTTTTCTAATCATACCGTTGGGCTTAAAATTATGGGTGTAAAGCGCATTATCCATAAAAATTGGAATGACGTGAGCGTTGGACCAGAATATGGTGTAGATGGCGAATCAAAAATCACTGCTACGACAAAATACGATGATGGTTCAGTGATTCAAATTCTTGATGTAGAACGTATGCTCACAGAGGCTTTCCCGGGTGGAAACGCTGCAAATGAACTTGAACTCAATGATATAAAAAATATTGAAAGTGATAAAATTGTGCTTCTTGCTGAAGATTCTAAACCAGCAGCCAAATCATTACAACAAATCATAGAAAAACTCGGTCTTAAGTATTTTACTTTCCCTAATGGCAAGGCATTACTTGATTATCTCCATAATCCAGGTGTAGCCGCAAATATTGGGGTGATTATCACAGATTTAGAAATGCCTGTTGTTTCAGGCTTTGAAGTGCTTAAACGTATTAAAGAAACACCTGCAACTTGTCATATTCCCGTTATTATTAACTCATCAATGAGTAGCGATAGTAATTACCAAATGGCAGAACGACTGAAAGCTGATGGATTTATTAGTAAATCAAATCCTACTGAAATTGAACAATCTTTACGCCAGATACTTGAAGAAATGAATTTTTAATTCTCTATATGAATATGAATATGTTTATTTTACTCTAAAAGGCTAGCAATGTTAAGAACTCATTTATGTGCGGAATTAGGAGAGGAGCATATTGGCACAGAAGTGCAAGTTTGCGGCTGGTGCAATACTTACAGAGACCACGGAGGTGTAGTTTTTATTGATTTGCGCGATAAAAGTGGTATTGTCCAACTTGTATGCGACCCAAGCACTCAAGCTCACGCTATCGCTTCAAGTGTGCGCGATGAATATGTACTCGTTGCAAAAGGTAAAGTAAGGGCAAGAGGTGCAGGACTAGAGAATCCTAAACTTAAAACAGGTATGATAGAAATTGTGCTAAACTCACTTATTATTGAAAATAAATCGCCCACACCTCCCATTGCCATTGGTGATGAAAGCGTAAATGAGGAGTTACGACTTAAATATCGTTATTTGGATTTGCGCTCTCCTAAAGCATATAATATATTCAAAATCCGCTCTGATGCAGCTATTGCTACACGTAATAGTTTGCAAAAAATGGGCTTTTTAGAAGTAGAAA
The DNA here is from genome assembly GCF_000007905.1 of Helicobacter hepaticus ATCC 51449. Lineage (NCBI taxonomy): Bacteria > Pseudomonadati > Campylobacterota > Epsilonproteobacteria > Campylobacterales > Helicobacteraceae > Helicobacter > Helicobacter hepaticus. The sequence goes on along the minus strand of NC_004917.1, from coordinate 1,723,531 downwards.
CGCCTATACTTACAAAAGCCACACCTGAAGGGGCAAGGGATTATCTTGTGCCCTCACGTGTGCATCAAGGTGAGTTTTATGCCCTGCCCCAAAGCCCACAGCTTTTTAAACAACTCCTTATGATGAGCGGATTTGATAAATATTTTCAAATCGCTAAATGCTTTCGCGATGAAGATTTGCGTGCTGATAGGCAGCCAGAATTTACGCAAATTGACATTGAAATGAGTTTTTGTGAGCAAGAGGATATTATTAGTGTAGCAGAGAATCTACTTAAAGATATTTTTAGTGCGTGTGGCACGGAGATTGAAATACCTTTTATGCGTCTACCTTATGCACAAGCTATGGAATCTTATGGAAGCGACAAGCCCGATTTACGCTTTTGTATGCCGCTTGTAGAAGTGGGAGATTTATTTGTAGATTCAAGCAATGCAATTTTTAAAAATATCGCACAAGATTCTAAAAACAATCGCATTAAAGCTCTATGTGTCAAAGGTGGAGATACATTTTTTTCACGCAAGACTCTAGGTGAAGCAGAAGATTTCGTGCGTAAGTTTGGTGCAAAAGGGCTAGCCTATATTCAAATAAAAGAAAATGAACTCAAAGGTCCTTTAGTAAAATTTATCTCTGAATCTGCACTCAATGAGCTTGTATCGCGCGTAAAAGCAGAGGTTGGAGATATTATTTTCTTTGGCGCAGGAGCTAAAAAAATAGTATGGGATTATATGGGAAGGTTGCGTCTTAAAGTTGCTGAAGATATGAAGCTTATTAATGAAAATGAATATAAATTCTTATGGGTGGTGGATTTTCCTATGTTTGAAAAAGATGAGGGTAAAACAAAAGCCCTACATCACCCTTTTACAATGCCAAATGATTTGGATAAAGAAGATATTGAGGAGATTACCTCTGTGGCTTATGATGTGGTGCTCAATGGCATTGAACTTGGTGGGGGAAGCATTAGAATCCATAAAGATTCTATACAAAAGCGTGTGTTTGAATTACTTGGCATTAGCACACAAGAAGCAGAGGATAAATTTGGCTTTTTACTTGAAGCATTAAGCTTTGGTGCACCTCCACACGGAGGAATTGCTATTGGATTTGATAGATTGATTATGCTTTTAAGTAAATCTCAAAGTATCCGTGATGTCATTGCCTTTCCTAAGACACAAAGAGCAACTTGCCCGCTTACTCTTGCCCCAAGCAAAGTTAATGATGAACAGCTTAAAGAACTTCATATCCGCGTAAAAAATGAACTAAAATAAGGAGGCAATATGAAACTTTATAGTGTTGCTTATATACCACAAAGTTATGAAGTCTTAGGGCTTGTCAAAGGCTCAATGGTGCAATCAAAACACATAGGACGTGATATTATGGCAGGGCTTAAAGGTATTGTTGGTGGAGAAATTAAAGGCTATACCGAAATGCTTAATGACGCGCGAAATATCGCTACCGATCGTATGATAGAAGAAGCCCACGCTCTTGGAGCAAATGGCATTATTGGTATTTCTTATGTCACTTCATCGCTTATGTCTAATACTTCAGAAGTGCTTGTATATGGGACTGCAGTGAAAATCTTATCCTAATTGATGAAATATGTAATTTTTGCTTGTGTCTTTGTAATGGCATCGTTTTTTCATAACGCACACACCACTTTTTGAGCACGACATCACAGCATTGATTGGACGAGCAATTAAGGAGATTCTTAAATTTGAGTTTTGCAGTAAATATATTTACTGCAATCGTGAATCTAAAAGATTTTAGAAATTAAAAATATAACGCAGCTCAACATTATAATCATATGAACCTGTCATTTTTATCTTTTGGCCCCCATTGTCTCCATCAAAAATAGTAGTTTTTGTAAATGGCACGCGAGCAGCAATTTCTAGCCCATAATGCTTAGCAAACACACTACGCAAACCAAAATTTAAACCTGCACTAAAAGCAGTTTTTTTAACATTTTTTGAATCTGCAATATCCTTACCAATATCTTTACCCCAAGTATTTGCACCTGCTCCAGCTCCTAAGAAAAAACCAAGGTTTGCATTAGGGCGAGCGATAAAATTATAGAGCATATCAATATTTACTCCATAATCCATTAGAGTTCCTCTAAATTTTTGACCCACATCTTTTCCAATTGTATTTACATTTATATAGTAGCGCAATCCAAAGTTAGGAGTAAAGAATTGCTTATAACCAGCAATAAATGCAAAGGTTATGCCATTATAATCTTTCTTACTAATAGTGTCTCCACTAGCATTTAAAATTTTAATATGAGGAGTTCCATAACCTACGGCATTACCTCCAAACACACCACTCTCTTCAGCCACAAGCGGCGAAGCCACAAAAAATAAAATTACAGCCAACCTTGCAAACAATTTTTTTGTTTTCATTGTCAAACCACCCTTATTGATTAAATTTGCATTTTTATTTTACAAATGCATAAGCGCTATTCTACCCCCCCCCCCCCCCGATTTTGCTTAAAAGCAAAAGGTTTTTTGAGGTTTATCTATTTTTTTAGAGAAAAAGTAACATTATTTGATAATTTTTATATTTCTATTCTATGCTTGCATTTGAGACATTCGCGCACTTGTTTTTTGCGATATTCACGCTCTACGCTTATTCCGCCACATTGCGGACATTTCTCTTTGATAGGCTCAAATTTTGAGATAAAAGTGCATTTTGGATAGTTCTTGCAGCCATAAAACGCTCCCCTGCGGCTAAATCTTTTTACAATCTCTCCTTCGCATTCTGGACAAACCACACCTTCAACACTATGAGCCTGTGCTTTGTCTGTGAGAGATTTTGTATTTTTACATTTGGGATAACCGCTACACGCGATAAATTCACCATTACGACCAAACTTTTTTATCATAGGTTCGCCACATTTTTCACATACACCATATTCTTGGGATTGCGATTGAGAATCTTGTTGTGTAGGTTTAATATATTTACATTTGGGATAACCGCTACACGCGATAAATTCACCATATTTGCTCTTGCGTTGCACAAGCTCTTTCCCACATTTTGGACACATCTCTCCTGTAGGAATAGCAACTTTTTGTGAGACAATCACTTTTTTGCCAGATTCTATCTTTTGCATAAATGGCTGATAAAACTCCCACAGCACAGATTCCCAATTCATTTTTGCTTGAGCGATTTCATCAAGCTTATCTTCTAATCCGGCGGTAAAATGGGTATCTACAATCTCATCAAAATAAGATTCCAACATTTCTATCACCTTAAATGCACTTTCTTGCGGCACAAGCTGCTTTTTTTCTATATTCACATATTCTCGTGCCACAAGCAATGCAATAGTTGGTGCATAAGTGGAGGGACGACCAATACCAAGTGATTCCATACTTTTAATAATGCTTGCTTCAGAATAACGCGACGGAGCTTCGGTGGATTTTTGAACAGATTCTATATTATTTAATAACACATCTTCGCCCTCTTTGCATTCGGGCAAAAGCTTATCTTTGTCATCATTTCCCATAATCTTATAGAATCCATCATAAACAAGTTTGCGCCCACTTGCTTTAAATTCAATCAAATGTGTTTGATTATGAGGTGTAAAAATAATATTTTGTATCTCAAAAAGCGCATCTTGACTTTGTGAAGCCAAAAAACGATAATAAATAAGTGCATAAAGCTTATGCTCTTCTGGCTTAAGATAAGATTTTGCGATTTCTGGAGTAAAATCAAGATTGGTTGGTCGTATCGCTTCGTGAGCTTCTTGTGCAGCTTTGGATTTGGTAGCGTAATTTTTGGTTTTAGCAGGAACATATTCTTTGCCATAAGTTTTTATAATCATTTCTCTTGCGGCTTTTTGCGCTTCTTTGGCAATATTAAGACTATCTGTCCTCATATAGGTAATTACCCCCATACTTCCAAAATTCGTTTCCACACCTTCATAAAGTCGTTGTGCAATACTCATCGTCCGTGAGGGAGAAAATCCTAATAAACTTGAGGCACTTTGTTGTAATGTAGAAGTCATAAATGGTGGAGGTGTTGATATTTTCTTACTTTTTGTGATAATTTCTTTAATAAAAAATTGCTGCTTTTGGATATGCTCCAACATCGCCTCTACCGCCTCAAAATTTTGCAAAGAGAGCTTTTCAAGCTTTTTGTCATAAGTGATGAGTTCGGCTTCTATATTATTTTGACCATTATCTTGGTTTTTTTGCTTACTCTTAGGTTTCATATTAAAAACTGCATTAATTAAAAAATAAATTGTCGGCTTAAAGGCGCGTATCTCTCGTTCCCTATCCACAATAATCTTAAGCGCAGAACTTTGCACACGTCCTGCTGATAATCCACGCTGAATCTTGGAAGAAATAAGTTCGGAAAGTTTAAAACCAACAATCCTATCAAGCAACCGCCGTGCTTGTTGAGCATTTACCTTTGCCATATCAATTTGACGCGGATTTTGCAATGAGTGCGTAATAGCATTTTTTGTAATCTCGTGAAACACAATGCGTGGGATTTTTTCATAAGGGAGATTTAGAGCTTGAGTAATATGAAAACCGATAGCCTCCCCCTCTCTATCCTCATCTGTTGCAATATAAGTTACCTTTGCTTTTTTGCTAGCAACCTTAATTTTCTCAACAATCTCCATATGGTCTTTACTGATAGTGTATTGTGGGTGGAATGTTTTATCCTTTATATCAATGCCAAAAGTATATTTTGGCAAGTCTCGGATATGACCTTTAGAGGCTATAACCTCATATTTACTCCCTAAAAAATTTTTAATCGTCCTTGCTTTGGCGGGCGATTCTACAATGATTAAATCTTTCATAGCTTAAATTCCCCTAATGCCTAATTTCTATGAGAAATAAAAAACGGATTTTAGCACAGATTCTCATTAGAATTTCACATTTTATGTTTTTTAACATAAAAAATATGGAACATCTTTTGCTTAATCGGCACAAATGAAAAAAAGTTTAGCAAAGGATGCAAAATGAGTTTTAGGATAAACACAAACATCTCCGCCCTTACTGCTCACACTATCGGTGTGCAAAACAATAGAAGTCTGCATAACTCACTTGAGAAGTTAAGTTCTGGCTTACGCTTAAATAAAGCAGCTGATGATGCTTCAGGTATGGCGATTGCTGATAGCTTAAGAAGTCAAAGTGAAAGCTTAGGACAAGCAGTCCGAAATGCAAATGATGCTATCGGTATGATACAAGTTGCAGATAAAGCAATGGACGAGCAGCTAAAGATTCTAGATACCATTAAAACCAAAGCTATTCAAGCAGCACAAGATGGACAAAGTAACGAAACAAGAAAAGCGCTTCAAAGTGATATTATTCGCCTTTTAGAGGAGCTTGATAATATTGCAAATACTACAAGCTATAACGGGCAACAAATGCTCTCTGGTGCATTTTCAAATAAAGAGTTTCAAATTGGTGCATATTCAAATACAACTGTTAAAGCCTCTATCGGTCCTACAAGTTCAGATAAAATTGGACACGTGCGCTTAGAAAGTGGATCATTTGGAGGGATTGGTATGCTTGCTTCTGGTGCAGCATCAAATCTTACTGAAGTAATGTTAAAGTTCCGCCAAGTTGATGGAAAGCACGATTTTGAAACTGAAACCGTTAAAATTTCTACATCTGCAGGAACAGGTATAGGTGTTTTAACTGAAGTTATCAATAAATATTCTGATACACTAGGTGTGCGTGCTGCGTGGAACGTAATGGCAACAGGTGATGTGCCTGTGCTCTCTGGCACTATTCGTGAGCTAGTTATCAATGGTGTAACAATCGGAAATATTCACGATATTCGCAAAAATGATTCTGATGGACGCTTACTTAATGCCATTAATTCTATTAAAGAACGCACGGGTTGTGAAGCTTTTACTGATATTACAGGGCGTATGAATGTGCGTAGCCTTGATGGGCGAGCGATTTGTATCCGCACTCAAGGCGATAGTGGAAAAATATTTGGTGGAGGAAATTTCGCTGGTATCTCTGGAACAGATCACGCTATTGTTGGGCGCTTAACGCTTATTAGAACAGATGCAAGAGATATTATTGTGAGCGGAGTAAATTATAGCCATATAGGATTCCATTCTGCGCAAGGTATTGCCGAATTTACCGCAAATCTCCGCTATATACGTGGAGAAATGGATGCAAATGTCGCTTCAGCTTGTGGAGCAAATGCGAATGTCGCTCAAGCTAATCTCCATTTTGATGGTATCGGAGCTGGGGTTACAAGCCTTAAAGGTGCAATGGTAGTTATGGATATGGCAGAATCTGCACGTGCCCAGCTTGATAAACTCCGTGCAGATATTGGTTCAGCACAGATTCAACTTGTTTCAACTATTAACAACGTCTCTGTTACACAAGTTAATGTTAAAGCTGCAGAATCAAATATTAGAGATGTGGATTTTGCATCAGAATCTGCAACATTCTCTAAACATAATGTTTTGGCTCAAAGCGGTAACTTTGCAATGGCACAAGCTAATGCTGTGCAACAAAATGTACTTAGACTTCTTCAGTAGTCAAGTAGCATAACTATTATAAATACACTTTATGCAGGATTTTTTTAGTCTCAATCTCTCTGCGTTGGCAATTCGCTCTCCTGCCCTCGCACTTAGATTGAACGAGTTTGAACCTAACCAGGACTTTGAAGTTTATCAAGGAAACGACCCTCTTAATATTAATATTATTGACAAACGCTCAAATACTCCACTCTTTCAAGGTAACCCGCTTGAAGAAACAAATGCTAAAATTGAATCATTTGCAAAATATTCACATTATCCTTATTTGTATTTTTTTGGCATAGGCAATGGGGTGTTTTATAAAGTCCTTTTGCAAAATGATTTTTTAAAACGTATCATTGTGCTTGAACCTGAAATAGAATTACTCTTTATTGTGCTACATTTTATGGATTTTTCTAAAGAAATCTTAGAAAAACGGCTTATTTTTATTGACGCTAAAAGTTGCGATTCTACGAGCATTGATATACTTTTTGCAAGTAATCGTGATGCAAAAATTTACTCAAAAGTCTATGATTTACATCTTTTTAATTCCTATTATGAGATTTATTCAGAGCTTTATATCAAAATTAATCAATTTTTTATCCGCTCTATTGAACATAGTGTAATTAGCGTAGGTAATGACAGCCGAGATTCTATCATTGGCATTTCACATCACATACAAAATCTCCCCGATGTAATTAAATCGCCCACTTTGCTTGATTTACTCGCACAAATTAAAGGAAGAGATACAGCCATTATTGTCGCCACAGGTCCAAGTTTAAGCAAGCAGATTCCATATTTAAAGCAAATCCAAGATTATGCTACAATCTTTTGTATTGACGCATCTTTCCCAATCCTTGCAAAAGAGGGTATTAAACCCGATATTGTTTTTTCACTTGAACGTGTAGAACTCACAGCAAAATTCTATGAAGACACTCCTAAATGGGCACACAAAGACGTTATATTTGCAATCACTTCCATTGTGCATAATCGTCTTAAAAATGCACTTAAAGGTAATGTGGTGCAATATTCTTTGCGTCCTTTTGGATATACAAACTACTTTGAGATTCCAGAATATGGCTATTTGGGCATCGGTATGAGTGCTGCAAATATGGCTTATGAGCTTGTAGTGCATTCGCGCTTTAAACGTTGTATTATCATTGGACAAGACCTAGCATTTGGCGAAGATGGCACATCTCACGCTAAAAACGCCGTATATGGCACACACGAAATCAATCCCGAAGAAATGGAACAAAAGGGACAAAAAATTATGGTAGAAAAATATGGTGGCGGCGGTATGATAGAATCCACAAAAATATGGAAGCTATTTTTAACATTTTATGAACGCGATATTGCCAACACTCCTTATCCTATTGAGGTAATCAATGCTACAGAGGGAGGTGCTCGCATACACGGGACAAAAGAAATGCCTTTCCCTGAAGCTATCAAACTCATTAATACTTCACATAAAAAATTCCCTATCACACTCACTTTGCCCACATCTGAAGCTTATGAAGCAAATCTAGCTAAAATAAAGCAAAAAACTCGCGAGTGGATTGATTTAGGGCTTAAGGATAAAGCATTTGTTGAAGAAGTATTTTTAGAAGTAGCAGCACTTACCGAACGTTTTGAGCTTCTCAATAAAGAAAAGCGTTTAGAAGAGCTTAAAAGTGAAGAATTACAAAAGTGTATAAATAGAATCCAAGAAGTAAAAGAGCTTTTTGATAAGCGGAGATTCCGTGAATGCTTTATGGACGCACTTCAATCTTATATTTTTCATCAAGAAATGGACATCGCTCGCATACTTGTAATGCCAGCTAACAATGAGGAAGCAAAGCTTATTAAACAAGCTGAACTCATTTATGCGCATAAATATTGGCTTTTCTCGCTTGCAGGAGGTATGGATAGTGTGATTGAAGTTGTTAAAAAAGCTTTTGCAACTTGGGAGATGTAATCACATAAAAGGCACTTTAAATTCTGCAATTCTTTGTCGTATTTGTTCTAATCGCACTTCATCTATTACCTCACCCATTGCCTTTTGAATGCTTAAATACAAATTTTCTAACATATCTTTCTTGAGAGATTCTATATCTAATACATTTGGATTAAAATCTACTTGTCCATTTTTTAGCTCTTTTTTCGTCCAAATTCTCAAAATCCCGCTCACAGCAGAAAAACGATTAAGATTCTCTTCTTCTAAGGCAATTAAAACCACGGGTATTCCCATAGCTACACAAGGAGCGGCACAATGCAGCGCACAAGTGATGATGAGTTTTGCTTGATTTTTATAAGTCTCAATCAAAGATTTACTTCTTTCATAGCTACTTTGCCAATCTAACCTCTCTTCAGGCACAACCCTGGGATATATTTATAAATCGCCTTACTAACACCAACCAAAAAAACCTTATTTTGTTCTACACTTGCCTCTCGTTTAGGAAGTGTAAGAGTCAAACAACGTGAAAAATAGGATTTTATACCAAGTTTTTGACAAAACTCCAATGTATATAAATCCCGACAACCGATTTCTTTGTTTTCAAAATACCAAGGATAATAACTGATAAAATATTGCAAAAATTTATGAAATGAAGTGGCAAAATGTGTGCCTACAAAAACGCTTAAAGTCTCATTATTTGGAATACAATGAATTGAATGTGCAAACCAACCCTGCATAACAACGAGTGAACCCCCCCCCTCGAAGAATAACTCACAAGAGAATCCCTATCTATAAAAGAATATTGTGCATTTGGAAAGTAATGAGTGATGGCATTTTTTGTTGCAATAGTTTGAATATAATCACCAAGATTATTCCCGCCAAATTGCGACAAATGTTTTGCAAAGTTAAAAAGCAAAAAATGATTCTGTTGTATTTGTGCATTGGGATTTGGCACGATAAAATGCCTTAAGTTTAGTATTTGCATTTCTGTTTGGGTTGTATCAAAATGAACAAATACCTGTCGTATCTTTCTCTTTAATCTAGATATAAAAACATTATTCCCCCATTCACATTATATTTATTTCGGAGTTTGTTATTGAACATAAATCTTAATAGATTTGAGAATCTATTAAGATACAAAATACTAAATTTTCTTATAAGGAGCTTGTCCAACTTCGTAGTAATTATTGCCTGACGCATCAATAGCCACAATCGCAGGGAAGTTTTCTATTGTAAGTCGTGCAACCGCTTCAGGTCCTAACTCAGGATAAGCTAAGACTTCATATTTAGTGATACATTTTGAAATGAGTGCTGCCGCACCACCCACAGCCACCATATATACAACGCCGTGCTTAACCATAGAATCTATGACTTCTTTGCTGCGATAGCCTTTACCGATCATTCCGTGAATGCCTTGCTCAATGATTGTCGGCGTATATTTATCCATTCTCCCGCTTGTCGTAGGACCTGCGCTACCTATCGCATTGCCCGGCTTTGCAGGAGTAGGTCCTAGATAATAAATCGTCTCACCGCTCAAATCTACAGGGAGCTTTTCTCCACGTGCTAACGCTTCAGTTAAAGCTTTATGTGCTGCATCACGAGCGCATAAAATTGTGCCAGAGATTAGCACACTCTCCCCTGCTTTGAGGCTTTTTGCCACTTCTTTACTTATAGGTGCAGTGATTTTTTTTGGCTCTCCCATTTTTTCCTCCTTAAAGCTCAATATCAGCGTGTCGTGCGGCGTGGCAGTTGATATTTACTGCCACAGGAAGCCCCGCAATGTGTGTAGGATACCATTCCACATTGACTTTAAACGCAGTCGTAGTGCCACCTAATCCTTGTGGTCCTACGCCTGTTTGATTCGCAATTTCAAGCAATTCTTCTTCGAGCTTGGCATAGCGTGGGTCTTTATTTTTAGAATCTATTTCGCGCACAGCCGCCTGTTTGGCTAAAATTGCTGCTTTTTCCATTGTCCCACCAATACCTACGCCAATCACCATAGGAGGACAAGCATTGGGACCTGCGAGTTTCACCGCTTCGGTAAAGACTTTTTTCACACCCTCAATGCCATCGGCTGGGACAAGCATTTTAAGCACACTTTTATTCTCGCTCCCAAAGCCTTTAGGGCAAACTTTTAAATGCAACTTATCGCCCTTGATTATTCGCGTATGAATGACTGCAGGAGAGTTATTTGTCGTATTTTTGCGCTCATAGAGTGGCTCTTCTACGACAGATTTACGCAAATAACCATTCGTATAGCCCTCTTTAATACCCTCATTAATGGCATCTTCAAGGTAGCCTCCTGTGATATGCACATCTTGCCCGATTTCTACAAACACCACGGTCATACCTGTATCTTGGCAGATAGGCATCATATTGCTTTCCGCAATCTTGCCATTTTCAATGAGCGTATCTAGGATATTTTGTCCTAATGCAGACTTTTCACTTCCCTTTGCAGCACTAAAGGCGCGTTTAATATCGGGCGTTTGGATACAACACGCATTAATGGCAAGTTTAGCAACAGCAGATTTAATATCTTCATATCGCACTTCTCTCATTACTTCCTCCTTATTTTTGTTTGAAAACACACCATTCTACTCTAATATAATGTAAAAAAGACTTAAAGCCATTTATTAAATCCAAAGCCAAACTCTAAGCCAAAAATTGCTTGCATTGCTTGTGGATAGATACTAGAGACGCCATAGCGATTTATTACACTTGAAGATGCAGAATCTAAATGTGTGAGGGTAAAAGTGAGCTTACTATACAGCCCATAGAGTTTATTTTTGTGTAAGCCCACAAAAGCGCGGATTTGGTGATTATTTGGCTCTAGTTTGCTCCATTTTGTAGCAGCACCAAACCTATCGGGCGTGTATCTATCAGGATAAGTATAGAGTCCATACACACCATAGTTATAGGAGATTCCATACTCTAAGGCGAGATTATTTTCTAAAAGATAAGAGCCAGATACCCCAAGTCCCAATGTAAAAAGTGCAGTATTTGGCACACCATATTTTTCATCAAAAAATAAAGCACTTCCGCCAAGAATAATCCCCACAAAAAAAGGATTTTGCACATCATTTTTCACATTTTTGCTTAAAAATATCGTGCTATCTATATGCGCACCAAAGGTATTGAATCTATCCTTATTATAGGCTATCACAGCATTTTGAGCGTTTTTTACATTTGCATTGAGTAACCCAAATGTAGCATTCCATATCAAGCCATATTTTGCAGTATATTGAGAGAAAAGAGCATTGAATGTCCCGCCAAGCATTGACATATCGTGTAAAGAAGTATGATGCACTCCTGCTAATGCACCAAGCCCGATTTTATAATCTGTGCATTTAAATTCATCACAGCTATACTCCGCCCTAAGTGCGCAAAGTGTAAGGCACAAAAGAGCGAAGATTCTATAAAGCATTTACAATTACCAATTTATAGGTGGGCTTGTAAAACTAACATCCTTGCAGTTCTTATTTAAAAGACAATTAAGTCCCCAAGTAACCCCTGTAATGCCTATTGCAGTAAGCCAAAATTCTCCTGTTGTATTTTTCATTTCCTCATCACTTAAAGCAACGACATTCACTTCTGTATTCCCAAAAAGCAATGCTTTATCAGCATTTGTAAGTTCTTTTTGAGGTTTAGCCGCACTAAGAGTAGCGACACATAGACTTAAAACCACCACAATACTAGAAAATCTTTGCATAGCAACCTCCTAAGTTTTTGCATAGCCTTATATACTAGTAAATAAAGATTTAAATATCACTTAAAAATAAAAACATTATCAATTATAATACTGCTTGTCATTATAGAACATAAAACTTTTTGAATCTTGTGGCGTAAAATACATCAAATGAGTTTCTATATTTAATGCAAATAGAAGATTTACTCCACAAAGCTCTAATACCACAAACAATAAAAAAATTTCTTCATTGTCGTCTCCTTAGAAACACTACTTTGATATACTACAAAAATCATTCTTATGACTATCACATCAAGGCATAACAAAGCAAGTAGTATGTATCGTAGTGTTATTGTTCTCATCATAAGTGATAAGATGATGCGCCTTATCTGTATCAAAGGAGAGTAAAATTAAAACTTGATTTTCTGAAGGCAATTCTATCTCTGCAGCGTGTCTTTGCTCTAAAATACTTTGTGTGGATATTTTTTGAGGCAAAAACGAATGTTTTTTTCTTAATGAATTATACACATCATCTAATGTCTTATTTTTATATACACAATGACTACCCAACTTTACTTTATTGTTAAATAAATCCAAACACTCAGGAACAGATTTACTTTGTATAGCACTATAATGTTTGGTAACCTCATCTTGAGGCACACAAGGGACTTTAGGGTGGCTATGTTCTAATGCATAAACTTGAATGCCAAATACTATTCCTAAAAACCAAACTTTTTTTATATTGACTTTCATTTTGCTTCTCCTCCTTAAAGCTCAAGTCTATTGTATCAAAATATGTTTTATATCCTGCTTTGTCTTACTCCATTCTACAATCTTGCCGTGAAAACGTGCAAAAATCTGCGCCAAATTCATATCTTGCGGATAAATCTCATAGACTAAAGCAAGATTCTCTCTTACCCCATTTTCACAAAATGCCCTTAATTCCTCATAATCCTCTATTTCCCTACCAAGCGCACAAAGCAGCTTGTAAGTGTATCTATCCACAACCATTACCTCACGCTCACAAACATAATTTAAAATTGCATACGCACTCTCGCGCCCTATGCCTTTTTGCGTAATAAGCCATTCAAAATCCACATTTTCCTTAAAGCTTTCAAAACTTCCAAAATCTGCTAAAATCGCCTGTGAAATATTTATAATATAAGCTGATTTTTGCCTCTGTAAACCAATGATATGTGATTGCAAGACATAAGATTCTATATGTGCCATTTGTGCTAAATCTTTTTGAGAATCTCCATTTAAAATTCCAGCCTTTTTCATAGAATCAAGCATTATTTCTACCTTACTCCATTGCGTATTTTGCACTAAAATTGCTCCAAGAACCACTTCAAAGCTTCCTGCTCCTTCCCACCACCAGCTTGGTTTACCTTCTAAAAGTCCATAAGATTTAAGTGCTTTAAGTAAGCTAAAGCTAGATTCTATCATTTTTCCCTCTTTTAAAAAACTCTGTAATAAGACTTTTTGCATACGCATTTTGAGGATTTGCAAAAACTTCCTTACTCACTCCTTGCTCCACCACACGCCCTTTATGCAAGATAAGAATCTCATCGCTTAAGGCTTGTAAAATTTCTAAATCGTGGGTAATAAATATATAACTCATATCTAATTGTTCTTGAAGCTGCAATAAAAGCGTGAGAATAAGCTTTTGAGAGCTTTTATCAAGTGCAGAAGTTGGCTCATCAAGGAGTAAAATTGAAGGTTTCCTCACAATGGCACGAGCAATAGCCACGCGCTGTTTTTGTCCTCCGCTAAGTTCAAAAGGATAACTTTGTGCAAAATGCGTATTTAGCCCCACAGATTCTAATGCCCATTCCACTTGTTTTTTAAAAACAGCAAATTTCCCACCCAATGCCTCTGCAATAATATCTCCTATAGTAAATCTTGGCGAAAGTGAGGAAAAAGGGTCTTGGAATACAATGCTGATATGTCTTCTTAATTCTTGCATATCTTTTAGACTTGCATAATTATGTCCTTTAAAATATATCGTCCCCTTTATCTCAAGTAAGCGCAATAATCCTAATGCAAGGCTTGATTTCCCACTGCCTGAAGCCCCAGCAACACCTAGAATCTGCCCTTTTTGCAAGGTAAAATTGACATTTGATACAAGATCTTTAAAATGCGTTTTGAAAAAATGCCGCACAGATACACCCACATTCAAATTTTCTACCTTTAAAAGCGTGCTATCTTTTGGATTTACTCTCTTATGCACCTTAGTAGGCAAAATCAAAGATTCTATAAGAAAATGTGTATAAGAATGCGTAGGGTGCGTAAAAATATTACTTGTTGTATTTTCCTCCAAAACTCTGCCCTCTTTCATCACTACAACCTTATCGCAAAATCCCTTTACCACACCCAAATCGTGGCTTATAAATAAAATCGCACTTGTGGTGCTAAGATGAGAAAGTAGCTCCATAATTTGCCGCTGAATAAGCACATCAAGCGCCGTTGTTGGTTCATCACAAATAAGAAGTGTGGGATTATTAATAATGCTCATCGCAATAGCCACGCGCTGCTTTTGTCCTCCGCTAAGTTCAAAAGGATAACGATGAACCAAATGTGTGCTTAAATTGACAGATTCTAATACTTCTTCTAGCCTTTCTTGTGCTTTTGTATGTAATGCTTTGCCGCGTAAATGCGGATAAAGATCATTCGCGTGGATATAAAAACTCTCTAAAATCTGTTTTCCTACTTTATGAAGTGGATTAAGACTTGAGAGTGGCTCTTGGGGAATATAAGCAATGTCTTTTCCTCGCAAAGAGCGTAAATCCTTTGAGTTAAGAGTAAGGATATTGTGATGATTGAAGCATATCTCCCCGCTTTGAATGCTAATATTATTTTGGAGTCGTAAAATCATCTGTGCAAGCATACTTTTGCCCGAACCAGATTCTCCTACAAGTGCAACTTTTTGACTCTTAGCAATGCTCAAAGAGACATTGTTCAAACTAAAATGCGAGGAGTGTAAAAATGAAGCATAAAGATTCTTAATCTCTAAAATCATTTTTATCCTTTAAATTCGTATGAGATTGCATACTTGGCTTTATATGTGGGTCAAGTGCATCGCGTAAACCCTCACCAATAAAAACAAGGATTGAAAGCAACACGCAAAGTGCTATAAAAGCACTTATACCTAAATGTGGAGCAGAGAGATTGTTTTTACCTTGTGCGAGAATCTCGCCTAAACTCGCACTTCCTACAGGCATACCAAAGCCCAAAAAATCAAGACTACTAAGTGTTACGATACTTCCAGCCATAATAAAAGGCGTGAAAGTAAGCGTAGCACTCATTGCATTGGGCAAAATATGGACAAACATAATTTTTATATCACTCACACCCATAGCTTTTGCAGCTCTCACATACTCAAGATTCCGTGCTTTTAAAAATTCAGCCCTGACAAGATTGACAAGTATCATCCACGAAAAAGCCAACACCACGCATAAAATCCACATAAAACTTGGCTCAAATACACTTGAAATGATAATAATCACGAACAAAATAGGCACAGCGTTTAAAATCTCAATGAGCCGCTGCCCTATTAAATCAATTTTACCTCCATAATATCCTTGCAATGCTCCTACGCTTACACCGATAATCACACTACATATACTTAAAATAAGGGCAAAAATAATAGAGATTCTATATCCATAAATAAGCCTCGCAGCTACATCTCTTGCTTTATCATCTGTGCCTAGATAATGCTTAGAATCAGGAGATGTCGGGGCTTGAGTAGGTAAATCCATAACAATACTATTATAGCTATAAGGAATAGGCGCATAAACAACAAAAGCATCTTTAAGTAATTCATCTCTCACATAGCTATCTAAATAATCACTCCAAGTCTCAAAATCCCCACCAAAAGTAGTTTCGGGGTAATTTACAAACACAGGAAAATACATTTTGGAATCTTTATAAATAAAAAGTGGCTTGTCATTAGCGATAAATTCTGCAAATACGCTTATTAAAAAAAGGAGTGCAAAACATATAAGGGAATAAAAAGCGCGTTTATTTTGCTTAAAGACATACCAACGAGTTTTGAGCATACTATTAGACATTTTTGCTCCCAAAATGGATACGTGGGTCAATGAGATAATACATCACATCACTTATAATACCTATCACAAGGGCAATAAAAGTAAAAATATATAAAGTGCCAAAAATAACAGGATAATCGCGGTTAATCACACTTTCATATCCCAAAAGTCCCAAACCATCAAGGCTAAAAATAATTTCAATAAGCAAACTTCCGCTAAAAAATGCACCCACAAACACAGCAGGAAATCCGCTTACGATTAAAAGCATTGCATTGCGAAAAATATGCTTATAAAGTATATAAGATTCGCTCCCACCCTTTGCTTTAGCACTTATCACATAGCTTTTGCGAATCTCCTCCAAAAAGCAATTTTTGCTTAACATACTTAAAGTTGCAAAACCACCTATGGAAATACACAGCACAGGCAAAAATAAATGCCATAAATAATCTTTAATCTTGCCCCACATATTTAAAGATTCAAAATGCTCGCTCACTAGCCCTCGTAAAGGAAAAATATCAAAATAACTCCCTCCACAAAAAAGCACGATAAGCACCACACCAAACATAAAAGCCGGAATCGCATTAAGCACAACAATAATGACGCTACTTATCACATCAAAATGCGAACCATTACGCACTGCTTTTGCAATACCTAGCGGAATGCTAATAAGATAAATAATAAGTGTGCTAAATATCCCTAGCGAAATAGACACAGGCAATTTTTGTGCGATGATTGAAAGCACACTTGATTGGCTATAAAAACTCTCACCAAAATCAAAACAGGCAAAATGAAAAAGCATTTGAAAATATCGTTCGCTTAGAGACTTATCAAAGCCATAGAGTTTTTTTATCTCTTCTATAAGTTCAGGCTCTAAGCCAATAGAACCTTTATAAAGAGTATTTTGCCCTACTGCTGCCTCACTTAAATGCCCAAGATTCTCTATTTTAGCTATTGTCTGCTCCACAGGACCACCAGGGGCAAGCTGCATAAGCAAAAAATTAATACTCATCACACCTATAAGAGTGGGGATAACAAGTAAAAGCCGTTTGAAAATATAGCCTAACATCGGACGCTCTTGTAAAAAATCTGTGTAAGAATAAAATGCTTGAAAATTTGTTGTCGCAAACCTTGCGAGATATTGTTTATCAGCATTTTGCACTTCCTGCACCATACTTTGCCTCTAAAGCTTCTGTAAAAAACTCTTTTTGCGTCTTAGGGATTGTATCAGGGTGGTGGATTCTCATATGTTCTAAATATTTATCATAGCTTGGCATACCCACTAGCAAATGAAAAAATCTATCACTACGCCGATAGAGTGTCTTTAGCTTATGCCACCAAAGTTTATACGAATGCCCCTTACGCGTTTTGTCATTATTTTCCATTGACTCCCACGCTTTTATAGAATCTAAAAGCTATAATATAGCGTATTTAGTTTAACTTAAAACCCAAAGCTGTATTGAATAAAAAGACGATGTGTATTATTTTTAGGTTCATATAAATACACTTCATTACCTGTATAAATGCTCTCTGTTCTTATGCTCTTTGAATCTCCAATATTCCAATATTCATATACTAAACGAAATGAACGCAATTCTCTTGCTTTATTGAAAAAATTTGCTCCAATAAAGGCTGAAAATCCAAAGCCCTCTTTTTGTGTAACTCTTACATCACCTGTATAGCCATATTTACTCGCTGTAGAGAGGTGATTACCAAAAATCAAATAACGATAGCCACCACCATAGGTAAATGCTATTTTTGAATTTAAAAGTGCCTCTCCCTCAATCTCTAAAGGCACATAAAAATACCCCTGTATTCTATCCATTGACATAAACTCATTGCGATTAAGATGATAACCCAGTCCTGTTTGGAGATAAAGTGTGGCATTTGAAGAATGCAAGAGATTATATCCACCCTTTAACTCTATATCTCCAGCAACAGAGCCATCCATACCATATGCCTTCTCTCCGTCTCTATCGGGATTATCTGGGTCTAAAATACCACCTGTATAAAGCCCAAGTGCATAATTTACTCTCAATGTCCCCTCTAGCTTAATACCTTGCGAGATATGCCCTATCTGTCCTATAAGTCCAAACATCAAGGTATCTATGTGCATCACTGTGGGTTCAGTATAGCGATAATACCCACTATAAAAACCAAGAGAGCGATAAAAGCCCTGTTTGATAAGGCTTTTTTGCCATTTTGATTGAGAATCTCCTGCAAAAATACTCTCATCTGCCTTACTCATACCACAGAACAAAACACAAAAAAGAAACATTGTGATAAAAAATTGAGATAGTTTCATTGCTTTCATTATGCCTCCTTAGAATCCAATGCCAAATCGTAAGCCCACATAGCTTATACTTGAGCGTGGATAAGAGACAACAGCACTTCCGGGTAAGTAACCGGGTGTGCCACTTGAACCCGCAGGTGGTTGTGCAATACTAATAGTTGCACTCTCTGATGCCCCAAAGCTTTGGTATGAAGCTAAGATATTAGCATAAAAGAAAGTTTCTTTGCTTACATAATACCTCCCACCAACACTTAAGCGTAATCCATAGCCTCTATTCATTGAAAGATTTCTTTTATTATCACCTGCATCATATTGAACAAGCAATGATTGAGATAAGCCTATATCATAGGCTAAAAGATATTCAAAAGCAACGCGAGGACGCACTCTTATATCACCTCGCAATTCAATAGGCAAATAAGAAGCTAAAATTTGTCCAGCAGCAGGAGTATTGATTGAAACAGAGAGGAAAGTAGCAAATTTATAGCCTGTGCCAATGTATAAAGGCATATCAACACTCCGCCTTATTAGCGAATAACCAACATATATAAGACCATCAAAAAATAAATTCACACTGCCCACAGGTGATTTTTGACTTGTAAGATTCTCTGTGCCTTGCAAAGGATAGTGCTTATTAATATTTCCTGTGCTACCTCCTAACATTGCATCTGAGCCCCAAACAAAACCATTTTCAAAAATAGAATAAGAATCATAATGCAAGGCTATATGCAGGGAATCTATATGGCTTTTCCCTGCATTATGCGCTAAATATGCAAAGTTTAATCCTAATTTTGAAAAAGAACCATTTATTAGCTCATCAGCCTTGCTCTGCACACCTAAAACCAATACCAAAATAACTAATAAAATGCGTTTCATAAATTCCCCCACCTAAATTTATTTATAAACATATTATCAAAAAAAAAAAAAACAAAATCAAGTTATTAAATATAACGACAAACAATGAACTGCTAAAGCGATATGGCACAAGAAAATCAAATAATATTTAAGAAAGTTTAAATCAAGCTTGAGATAGAATCCGCTCTTTTTAACTTAGTGTCGCCTTTGTTGGCAATGATTTAAAGTTTTTATAATAAAGGTCGCGTAGCTCAGTTGGTAGAGCACTACCTTGACATGGTAGTGGTCGCTGGTTCAAGTCCAGTCGTGGCCACCATTTCTTTTTTCTTGTAACATTTGATAAATCATCAACACCACACTTATATCAATGAGCACATCAGCAAGGTTAAAAATTGCAAAATCAAACCAATAATGCCAATACACATAATCTACAACTCCCTCATATACAAATCTATCAATGATATTTGATAAACCCGCACCAATTAAAATGCCAAGAGGCACATAATGTTTAATAAAAAAATCACTCCACAATGCACCTGCAAATAAAATAATCAAAAGCAGAATCTGAATATATTTTAAATATTCCTCTAAAAAGCTAAACATTGAAAATGCTACGCCTTTATTATATACAAGAGCCCTCCCCCCGATAGTTATTGCTTCACTCTCCCATACAAAGCCCTCAAGCATAATGAATTTTACCCATTGATCAAGAGCTATACTTAGGATAAAAAGCACGATAAAAATGCTTAGTTGTTTTGCTGTAATCTGCTTTAAATGCCTAAATGCAAAAGTCATATTGTCTCATTTTATTTGTTATTTACACATTGAGCTGCTTTTGGCATAAATCAACAAGCATTTTAACTTGCTCACTCACAAGCTTGTAATCTTTACCTTCCACCAAGATTCTAAGTTTATTTTCTGTGCCAGAGTAGCGCACAAGGTAGCGATTCCCAGATGCACTTATAGAATCTAATTTTTCTTGCAATCCATTAATTTTTTCAAGTGGCTTTTTTTGAGAAACTTTAAGATTCACAAGCTCGCTCGGATAAATCTCAAAGGGATTAAGCGCATCTTGAGAACTTTTCCCACTTTGGATTAAAAGTGCTAAAACTTGCAATGCACTCACCAAGCCATCGCCAGTTTTTGCATAATCACTAAAAATAATATGTCCGCTGCTCTCCCCTCCAAAATTAAGCTTATGCTCACGCATTTTATCCCATACATATTTATCTCCAACATTGCAACGATGAAGCCCTATTTGATGAGACTTAAGGAACTCTTCAAGTGCAAGATTACTCATCAAAGTTGCCACAATAGCATTATTTTCAAGTTTGCCAATTTGCTTTTGATACAAAGCAAGTGCACCGATGAGTTTATCACCATTGACAATATTTCCTTTATTATCCACCACCACTAATCTATCCGCATCGCCATCAAGAGCAAAGCCCACATCAGCACGATATGTCATCACTTCTTGAGCCAAGCCTTCAGGGTGCATAGCTCCGCACTGCTTGTTGATATTGTATCCATTAGGCTCATCATTAATAGCTATCACATCAGCTCCTAATTCGCTCAACACAATAGGAGCAACACGATATGCCGCACCATTAGCACAATCACACACTATACGCAATCCTCGTAAAGTTAGATTCTTTGGAAAAGAATTTTTAATATGCACAATATAACGTCCCACCACATCATCAATACGCTTTGAACTACCGATTTCTAGCCCACTTTTGAGTGCGC
Source organism: Helicobacter hepaticus ATCC 51449 (assembly GCF_000007905.1). Lineage (NCBI taxonomy): Bacteria > Pseudomonadati > Campylobacterota > Epsilonproteobacteria > Campylobacterales > Helicobacteraceae > Helicobacter > Helicobacter hepaticus. The sequence continues at coordinate 1,702,498 of NC_004917.1, read as the reverse complement.
TTTGGAGCGAGGTGGGATTGTAATAATAAGATTCTATACTTTCTTCTTCTTCTTGAGCAAGTTTATAACCATAATGATTAAAGAATTTTATACCATTATCATCATAGGGATTATGGCTTGCGCTTATCATAATTCCCGCATCGCATCGCATATCCTCTGTCAAAAAAGCAACGGCGGGAGTAGGCATAGGACCAATTTGTATCACATCATAGCCCACAGAAGTGAGAGCAGAAACAAGAGCGTTTTCTATCATATAACCGCTACGACGTGTATCCTTGCCTACGAGAATCTTATTTGTCAATGAATGTTGGCGAAAGTGTATCCCCGCACTTGTTCCTAAAGCTATCACACTTGAGGGAGTAATCACTTCCCCCGCACGTCCTCGGACACCATCAGTGCCAAATAGTTTTGCCTTTGTATCTTTTGTCTTCATTCAATCCCCTTACAGACTTTTAAACTGCATTTAATCAAACTTTTGGCAGAATCTTGCCCTAATTTTTTAAAAAAAGGACTAATAAAAATGGCAAATCATAAATCTGCTCAAAAACGCATTCGGCAAACAAAAACTAGAACTGAACGCAACCGATACTACAAAACGCGTATTAAAAATATTGTCAGAGACCTTCGTGAGGCTGTTTTAAACAAAGATGTAGCAAAAGCACAAGAAGCGCTCAAAATTGCCAATAAAGAACTTCATAAATATGTCAGCAAAGGGATTTTGAAAAAAAACACTGCTGCACGCAAAGTATCGCGGCTTAATGCAAGTGTGAAAAAAATCGCTCAATCTGCTTAAATTATTATATTTTTAAGAGGTTGAAATGCTTATTGACAAACTTAAACCCATTGTGGCACGTTATGATGAGATTTCAAGCCTCCTTAGTTCAGAATCCGTTCTCTCAAATATCAAACAGCTCACAGAGCTTAGCAAAGAACAAAGCGATATAGAATCTATTGCGCAAAATGCCAAAACATATTTTTCCATCCTTGAAAATATCGTGCAAAATAAAGCTTTGCTTGAAGACAAAGAGCTTGGCGAACTTGCCAAAGAAGAACTCAAAGATTTAGAATCTGCTAAAGCCACATTAGAAGAGGAAATCAAACTTCTTCTAATCCCCAAAGACCCAAATGATAACAAAAATATCTACCTTGAGATTCGTGCTGGGACAGGCGGTGATGAGGCAGGGATTTTTGTAGGAGATTTGTTTAAAGCATATTGTCGTTATGCGGATTTACAAAAATGGAAAGTTGAAATCATAAGCTCAAATGAAAATAATGTCGGTGGTTACAAGGAAGTTATTGCACTTGTCAAAGGAAATGGTGCGTATTCTAAGCTCAAATTTGAAGGAGGCACCCACAGGGTGCAAAGAGTGCCAGAGACAGAATCTCAAGGACGCATTCACACTTCAGCTATCACTGTAGCAATTATGCCTGAAGTTGATGATGTGGAGATTAATATTAATCCTAATGATTTAAAAATTGATGTTTTTCGCAGTGGTGGGCACGGAGGGCAAAGCGTAAATACCACAGATTCAGCAGTGAGAATCACGCACATTCCTACAGGTATTAGCGTCTCTATGCAAGATGAAAAATCTCAACACAAAAATAAAGATAAGGCTCTTAAGATTCTTAAAGCAAGACTTTATGAGGCAGAGCTTGAAGCGCAAAATGCGCAAAACAAAGAAGCGCGTAAAACTCAGGTAGGAAGTGGTGATAGAAGTGAACGAATCCGCACTTATAATTATCCACAAAATCGCCTTACAGACCATAGAATCGGCTTAACTCTTTATAGCCTTGAAGAGATTATGCTTGGTGGCTTACTTGATGAATTTATCAATCCTCTCATTGCTCACGCTCAAAGTCAAGCTATGGGAAACATAGAACAATGAACCAAGGTTGCACAAAAACTCACAAGCCCACAAAAAAAGTATATTTTTGTGATGGGGCAGTGAAAGGGAAAATTGTTGCTTTACTTGAACAACATTATGAACTTATTTTGACCAATAAGGACCCAGATTATATTTTTTACTCTTGTATGGGATTTGAACATCTTAATTACAATAAAGTAAGAATCTTTGCCACAGGCGAAAATCTACGAGCAGATTTTAATTTTTGTGATTACGCTATTGGATATGATTATATACATTTTGAAGACCGATATTTGCGCTATCCACTTTATCTTCACTGCGAATCTGATATGCAAAAAGCTATGAACAAACACTTACATATTACACCAGAGACACTCCAAAATAAGAGTCGTTTTTGCACTTTTGTTGTAAGCAATGGTAAGGCAGATGAGATACGCACACAATTTTTTGATTTTTTAAGTCAATATAATCGTGTAGATAGCGGTGGACGATACAAAAATAATATTGGGAATCCTGTCGTAGATAAATATGCTTTTTTAAAAGAGGGTAAATTCAATATCGCTTTTGAAAATTCAAGCACAAATGGCTATATTACCGAGAAACTTATTCAAGCTTTTGCTGCACACACCATACCCATTTATTGGGGAGATGAACGCATAAGTTTGCCTTTAGATAAAATGGGGGGGGGGATAAATCCAAAGTCTTTTATTAATATGCATAAATATGAGAGCTACAAAGAAGTTTTAGAAACCATTTATTTTCTTGATACCCACGATGAAGCTTATTTATCAATGTTAAGTGAGCCTGTATTTTTGGATAAAAATCATCAAAAAATATTTGATGAAAAACTTGAAAACTTTTTGCTTCATATTTTTAATCAACCCTTAGAAAAAGCTTATCGCAGAGGATTTGGACAATGGCGTTGCAATATTGAAAAACGATATAAAAAAGCTCAAAAAGCGCGTCAGATTGTCAATAATTTTGCAAATATTTTTCAAATACCTCTGCGCACTTTGAAAAAATATCTTTTGTCTATTTATCTATCCGCGACCTCAAAAAGTTTCGTCTTTTTCACCAAAGAGCGCACAAGTAAATAAAATACTGCCGATATACCAAAAAGATAGCTAAGAATCTCATTAGGCAAAAGCAGATGCCAATCATTGAGCCAACACACAAATACTACAATGAGATAATGAAATACAAAAAGCGAAGAGGTAAGTCCAAAAAATGAATGATACTCACGTCTAAGCATTGACCTAAAAGAAAAATCCATCTTACTTGGCACATAACCTGTAAATTTTGGAAAAAAAAGTAATAGAGCAAAGGGCAAATAACTCCGATAACGAAATAAAAAATCACCTTGTTGTTTCAATTCTTCTTGCAGTGCCATAATATCCCCCCTTTATAGCTAAAATTGAACTCCTAGTATTTTACTCCTATTGATCTTAGTATTGACATTATTGACAATTCACACATTCTACACTTCTATCCATCACCTGCTCTTCTGCCTCTGGGCTTTGAGAGCGTAAATAATATGTGCTTTTCAATCCTAATTTCCACGCAAGTGTATAAATGTCATTGAGCATTTTACCACTTGCTTTATCAAGACGCACAAAAATATTTGTGCTTTGCCCTTGATCTATCCATTTTTGTCGGACAGCCGCCGCTTTAATGATATGAGTTTGCTCAATATCATACGCTGAAACATAATAATTCCAAGTGTCAAGGTTCAAGTGAGGCACAACCACAGGAATAAGTCCGCTTAGATTCTCTTCATACCATTTTTTTCTATACACAGGCTCAATGGTTTGTGTTGTGCCTACTAAAATACTAATTGAACTTGTAGGAGCAATCGCCATTAAATAGCCATTGCGCATACCTTGTGTTTTTACTTTTGCTCTCAAAGATTCCCAATCACATTGCTGTGAGAAAAGCCCCCCTCTATCAACAATCTTAAGTGCCTCTTTGTTTGCCATATCAATAGGAAATATGCCTTTGCTCCAATTACTGCCTTCAAATTGAGGATATTTACCCTTTTCTTGGGCAAGATTTGCACTTGATTCAATCGCATAAAAACTCACAAGTTCCATAATCTCATCAATTTTTATCAAATGCTCTTCACTCCCCCAATCAATGTGGGAACGCGCAAGCATTTCTGCTTCACCCATAACTCCAAGCCCAATAGCACGATTTTGCATATTTGTAACTTTAACTTTACGATTAGGATAAAAATTTAAATCAATGACATTATCAAGCATTCTAATAGCAATAGGCAAGACACGCTCAATATCTTCCTTGGTGTTTATTTTGCTTAGATTCACACTTGCGAGATTACATACCGCTGTTGCCCCACCTTGTGCTATACGCGAAGTAATAAACACTTTCCTACCATTTATAGAATCTACACTTGTAATTTTATTTGCCCTCTTGCACATACCATTATCAAGCTTTACCTCTTCTTTTTCTTCATACACTACTTTTGAGCCATCTTCAAACTCCACTTCCACCACATAATGGTTAGGATTAGTATTTTGAAAAATCTCTGTGCAGAGATTTGAGCTTCTAATAATTCCTGCGTGAGCATTAGGATTTACCCGATTAGCATTGTCTTTAAAGCATAAAAAAGGCAAGCCAGATTCAAAATAATTTGTCAAAATCTTTTTCCATAAATCTTTGGCTAATATACGAGATTTTAATACCTTATCAGATTGCTCATATTCAATATATTTTGCTTCAAATGCTTCACCATAGAGTTCAGTGAGTTCAGGACATTCATAAGGGTCAAAAAGTGTCCAAAACTCATTTGATTCTACGCGCTTCATAAATAAATCACAAATCCAAATAGCAGGGAATAAGTCGTGTGTGCGTCTTCGCTCCTCACCGCTATTTTTGCGCAAATCAATAAAATCGTGAATATCATTATGCCAAATCTCTAAATAAGTAGCAATTGCACCCTTTCGTGTGCCAAGCTGATCAACTGCTATTGCCACATCATTAGCGATTTTTAAAAATGGCACGACACCACCTGCTGCATTTTTATGTCCATCAATAAAGCTTCCAAGCCCACGCACTCGGCTAAAATCCCAGCCTATACCGCCTCCATATTTGCTTAAAAGTGCCATTTCTTTATAAGCATCAAAGATTCCCTCAATATTATCAGGCGTGCTTCCTACAAAACACGAGCTTAACTGATGACGCGTAGTGCGAGCATTTGCAAGGGTAGGTGTCGCGCAAATAACCTCAAATAAGGAAATCATATTATAAAATTTCACTGCCCAAGCGTTGCAATCTTTTTCATTTTGTGCCAAAAACATAGCAATTGCCATAAACATATGTTGAGGCAATTCAATGGGACGATTATTACTATCTTTTAATAAATATCTATCATAAAGTGTCTTAATGCCCAAATAATTAAATTGCAAATCACGTTCAGGCTTAATATGAGAATCTAAAAATGCTAAATCATATTTTTCTTTAATACCAGAGATAAGCTTACCCTCTCTTTCCCCCTGTTCAAAATACTCTTCAAGCTTTTTATAACCTGTCCAACCTGTAACTTTATGATACAAATCATACAAAAATAATCGTGCTGCTACAAAACTCCAATTTGGCGTATTTACATCAATTTTATCTACTGCTGTTTTTATGAGTGTTTGCTGAATTTCTTCAGTTGTAATTTTATCTTTAAATAGAATCTTTGCATCAACTTCTAACTCACTTTGACTAACTCCTTCTAACCCCTCTACTGCCGCGTAAGTATGTTTTTGAATCTTTGCAATATCAAGTGGTTCAATCCGACCATTTCTCTTTGTAACCGTGATTGTATCTAACATTTATCCCCCTTATTTATATTCAACCAATTCATCAAGCGTGATTCTATAACGTGCCTGCTGTGCTTTACCGCGATAACCAAAACATACAATCAAACTTACTTGTTCTTTAAAGCGATCCAATCCATAAAGCTCCTCTACTTTGCGTTTTTCAAAACCTTCAATATAGCAAGTGTCAATTTTAATATAACTCGCATAGCTTACCATATAAGTAGCCATAATATAAGCCTGTAAAGCACTCCAATGCGCAATTTTCTCATCAGTAAATCCACGTGCTTTAAGGTAATCTCCTAGTCGGCTACAAAAAGTCTCATATCCATTTAAATCCATTTTTCGCCTAAAAGTATTGCGTTTAGCATATTCACTTGGTGGCACTAAATCGCTTTGTAAGCTTTTAAATACCACTACTTCACTTGCACTTGTAATTTGTGGCTGATCCCAACATAGCGGACGCAATGCTTTCTTTGCTTCATCACTGCGTAAAACTAAAAGCCTTGTAGGCTCCATACCAAATGAACTAGGAGCAAGTCGTCCTACTTCTAAAATTTCCTCAAAGGTTTCTTTTGGGATTTTTTTGTTCTCATCAAAAAGTTTGCAGGAGTGGCGAAAATAAATTGATTCTAAAAAAGGATTCATTGTTTTTCCTTTATTTAATTTTAAGCCATTGGCTTAATAAAAGGGTGGCAAACACCCCTTAATAAACCAACTTATTTTGCTTTTGCTCTTTTACGCATATTTGGCTCTAGAATCTTTTTACGGATTCTAATAGTTTGAGGAGTTACTTCAAGTATTTCATCATCTTCTATCCATTCTAATGCCCTCTCTAGTGTTAAATCCCTTGGTGGCACAAGTTTAATCGCTTCATCAGCCCCACTACTACGCATATTAGTTAAGTGTTTTGCCTTAATAGGATTAACATCTAAATCATTATCTCTGCTATGCTCACCAATGACCATTCCTACATATACTTTAGTTTGTGGTGCTATAAAGAGTATTCCTCGCTCTTGGATATTAAAAAGTGAAAAACCTGTCGCATCTCCATTTTCCATACTAATGAGTGCGCCGTTTTTACGAGATTCTACACTACCACTAAAGGGACGAAACTCTAAAAAACTATGATTCATAATGCCCTCACCTTTCGTATCTGTCAAAAACTCACTGCGATAGCCGATAAGCCCACGCGCTGGAATCTCAAACTCTAATCTTGTATAGCCATCACTCATAGGATTCATAGCTTTCATCTCTGCCTTTCTCTTGCCAAGCTTTTCAATAATCGCCCCGCTAAAATCTTGCGGCGTATCAATGACTAAATGCTCAAATGGCTCGCATTTCACACCATTCTCTTCTTTGATAATTACTTCAGGACGTGAAATACTAAATTCAAAGCCTTCTCGGCGCAAATTTTCAGCCAAAATGGTAATTTGTAACTCCCCTCGCCCACTCACTTTGAATTTTCCCTCGCCCATTTCTTCACAACGCATAGCAATGTTAGTTTGCATTTCTTTTAAGAGCCTATCTTTAATTTTATTTGCCGTTACGTGTTTGCCCTCCAACCCTGCTAAAGGGCTATCATTAACTGCAAAATACACACTCATTGTAGGTTCTTCAAGGTGCATAGGGTCAAGCGGCATAGGATTAGTAGGACATACAATAGAATCTCCAACATCAACGGCATTAAAACCGGCAATAGCAACAATATCACCGGCTTCAGCAGATTCTATCTCTGTGCGTGCTAAGCCTAAAAAGCCAATAAGCTTACTAATGCGCCCAGTTTCTTTCTCGCCATCACTTTTAGCAAGCATTACATTCTCACCTTTTTTTATACAACCATTAAATACACGAGCAATGCCGATTTTTCCTACATAATTATCATAATCAAGCGTAAATACTTGCATTTGCAAAGGATTCTCTTTTGCACCACTTGGCAGTGGGACATATTCTAAAATTGCCTCAAAAAGAGGTTCAAGATTTTTCTTTTCATCTTCTAACTCTTTGATTGCATAACCATCTCGTGCAGCAGCATAAACTACAGGAAAATCTAGTTGTTCATCACTTGCACCCATTGCTACAAATAAATCAAAAACTTCATCAATCACTCTATGAGGTTGGGCAGCTGGCTTATCAATTTTATTAACTACTACAATGGGGCGGATTCCAAAACCAAGTGCTTTTTTCACAACAAACTTTGTTTGAGGCATAACACCTTCTTGTGCATCTACAAGAAGCAGCACGCCATCAACCATTTTAAGCACCCGTTCTACCTCTCCACCAAAATCCGCGTGTCCGGGCGTGTCAATAATATTTATTTTTGTCCCCTTATAATTGATAGCTGTATTTTTTGAAAGAATAGTAATACCTCGTTCTCTTTCTAAATCATTAGAATCCATAACACGCTCATCAATTTGTTCCCTCTCGCCAAAAGTACCGGATTGAGTAAGTAGCCCATCTACAAGTGTAGTTTTTCCGTGATCAACGTGAGCAATAACAGCAATATTTCTTATATTTTGCATAAAAATGATTCTCTACTTTCCATTTAGAATTAAAGTAAGGATTCTACTATTTTAAGTATAAAAAAACATAAAAGTGAAGAATATAATTTTAAAACATTATTTTAAAGTATTACATTTTCCCTTTAATAAAACTTTCCATTTCACTTACGATTTCCTCAATCATACGCTCACCATTAATTTTATGAAGCACTTTTTGCTTACTATAAAATGTCTCAATATCTTTAAGTGGCGTGAGATACACTTGCATACGATTATTAAATACTTCTACATTATCATCTGCACCTCTTGCCCGTCCTAACACTCTCTCTCTTGCGACAGATTCACTTACTTCAACTTCTATTACGCTCACTAATTGCACTTGATTTTGTGCTTTAAGTTTTTCATCAAGGGCTTCCATTTGCTCTATGCTACGAGGATAGCCATCAATAATGATAACATCTTTGGGCGCATTTGCTATGGCATTAATAATTGTGCCAACTACAATATCAAGTGGGACAAGATTGCCCTTACTAATAAAACTATCAATGGTTTTCCCATATTCACTACCACTTGCAACTTCTTCGCGTAATAAATCTCCCGTGGAATAATGCACGATAGAATCCGCATTATCTCTTGCAATGATTTGTGCATCTGTCGTCTTTCCCGAACCGGGCGCACCAATAATTAAAAACAACTTTTTCATAACTATTCTCCTTAAAACTTTAATGGACAAAAAATATTTTTAAAAAAGATTATAGCTTTAAAATCTTAAGATATAATATGATTTCAAATATTCAAATGACAAAGAAAAAGAAGATGAATTTTACATTTGCTAATAAATTTAAGCTTATGCTCTTAAATATGTTTTTGGTTTGTAATTCTTGGGGAACACAACTCCCTCACTTAGAATACGAAAAGCTAGAGCCACATACCGAATCTAATGCTCCATTAGATTTGCAAAAACATCAATATTATGAGCCACAAAATAAAATTGCATATTTGGCTGCAAGTTCGGGCATTATACTTGGTGGGACACTCATAAGCGCTGGTGTGCTTTATCTTATGCCTGAGAGTGTAACAAACTGGAACAAAGATGAAATAAAGAATCTTGGCAAAAATTGGGCAAGGAAAACCTCACAGGGACCAGTAGTAGATGCCGATAATTGGTTTTTAAATTGGGTTACACACCCTTATTGGGGTGCAGTGTATTATATGCAACCTCGTGTTGCAGGATATAGCTGGAATATATCTGCACTTTATAGTGTTCTTGCTTCTGCTCTTTTTTGGGAATATGGCATTGAAGCATTCGCTGAAATACCATCGTGGCAAGATTTAATTGTTACTCCTGCAATTGGCTCAATGTTTGGTGAATTATTCTACCAAGCTTCACTTCGTATCCATAACAATCACGACACAATTCTTGGCTCACGTTTTCTTGGCAAAAGTGCCTTGCTTCTTATGGATCCTATTGGATTTATTTTGAAAGATTTAGGGGTAGCAAAACGAATTGGAATAAAAAATAAAAATGAAGCCCAAAGTTTCATTATGCCACTAAAAAACACAAAGGGTGAAGGAGCACAGATCGTTTTTGCGATGCGTTTCTAGCTCATACATAAATAAAATTTAAATGCTAAAATCATAATAACTTACACTTACAAAAAAAGATTGTGTATCAAAACGTTCTCCAAGCAATTTCTTACTTTTTTCATTAAATCCACGTTGGTAACCCACACTTAGACCATAACCTTTGGCTATATCAATAAAAACTTCTGCACGAGCTATGCCACCATAAATATTATATTGTTCTTTAGGTTCTGGTGTAGCAAGATTACTCATTTCAAATCCTCCTCCAACAAATGCAATTACACGTCCATCAAAGAATCTATATCCAATTTGCCCACCTACAGAAAAATTATATAGTCCATTTTTATTTTCAGAGCCTGCACTCCCATCAATCCACGCATTAAGAAGTAAAGTCTTTCCCTCTGTGAGAATAAAGCCTCGTTTCAAGCCAAAAAGCATTGCATTACGAGCACTTTTATAGTCTTGCAATACTTCATTTCTTTGCGCACCTGTGATTGTAGAATGTAACCAACCAATATTTAGGCTTCCAAAAGTATTAGAAGAAACAGGTGCTGGAGTAAAATCAATTCCCCATACTAAACCCAAATTTAGAACATTTAAAATAATTAAATTCTTTAACAATTTCAATACTTTTTACCCCCAAATGCTATTTGTGTAAGGCTGACTTCTATCAATATTATCATATCGCTTATTATTTTTACTCCCTTTACCACCACGTAGATTACCTTTAGTAGCACTACGTGTATTTCCTACAAATTTTTTATTAGATTTTTTAGGTTGTTCACTTTCATAGTTTTCTTCAAGTTTGGCTATTTGTTCCTTGCTTAAACCAATTTTAAGACTGCTATTTTTTTCTAAATGTAATGAAATAAGCTTAAGACAAAGCTGTGTAGTATCTATTTTGTCTTTGAGTTTTTCATAAATGGCCACCGATTTATCACTAATCTTTGTATGCGAAAGTTCCTGTGAAAATGCGTCATCACTATATTCTTGCTTTATCTCGCAGAGTTTAAGTTTGGCTTTGGTAATTTGTTTAATCTTACTTAAATCTTTATACTCAAGTGGTGTAGCAAGTGTAACTGCAACACCTTTTTTTCCTGCACGTCCTGTGCGCCCTATACGATGCACATAACTCTCAGGATTGAGTGGTATATGATAATTAAATACGTGGCTTACATCACTTATATCTAATCCGCGAGATGCAACATCAGTAGCAACAAGAATTTCAATTTTATTTTCCCTAAATGCCTTAATCGCCTCTCTTCTATCCCTCTGTTCCATATCTCCGTGTAATGCTATAGCTTTAAATCCACGATTTGCAAGTCTTATAGCTAAAGCATCAGCTTCTTTTTTCATACGCGTAAAAATAATGCTTTTTGTAGGATTTTGTGTCTCAATTAAGCGCACAATCGCTTCATCGCGCTCACCTTCATTGATAATATAATATTGCTGTTCAATATCTTGATTTGTAACATCTGTGGGGGTAATTTTTACAAAAGCAGGTTCATTAAGTATTTTCATTGCTAAAGCTTTAATTGGTTCTGGCATCGTAGCTGAAAAAAGTAATGTCTGGCGCGTATTGGGCAAAAATTTAAAAATCTCTTCAATATCATCTAAAAAGCCCATATCAAGCATTTCATCACTCTCATCAAGCACAACAATTTGAGGCGAAAAATGTGCAATTCTACCATTTTGTAAATGGTCAAGTAACCTTCCGGGTGTAGCTATCATTGCTTTAGGTTTTTTCTCAAGCAAATCACATTGTCGTTTAATGCTCTGTCCTCCATACATACAAATTGTTTTAATTCGTCCAAACCGCCCTAATTTTAGAATCTCCTCACTAATTTGCATAGCAAGCTCCCGTGTAGGAGTGATAATAAGCGCTTCAATATCTTTATTGCGATTAAGGGTGTTAAGAATAGGTATAGCAAATGCAGCAGTCTTTCCTGTGCCTGTCTGAGCCTGCGCAATAAGGTCTTTGCCCTGTAAAATAATTGGTATACTTTGAGATTGCACTGGACTAGGTGTGCTAAAGCCTGCTTCTCTAATGCCCTTTAATACAAAATCTTTAAGTCCAAATACATCAAAACCTTGCGTATCTTGTTTATGTTTTGATTTCAATCCTTGTTTTATTGTCACACTCGGAGACTCTTCTGATTGTTGTATGAGAGAAGCATTATCCATTCGTTTTACCTTAACATTTAATAAGTATCCCAAATTATTCATTTGGCATTTAAAGCGGGATTATAACAAAATTTTGCTCTTTTAAGATTGAAATTTACAAAAATATTATCGCACTTAGATATAATACAGCACTTCCAAAAGTTAAAGGATAAAGGTGAATTTTGACAATACCCTTACAACACTCTACGACACTATGCCTTTTGGAGCAAGTTTTCTCGCTGGAATCTTAACATTTTTAAGTCCTTGCATTTTACCTCTTGTCCCTCCTTATATTTCTTATATTTCTGGCATCAGCATTAATGATTTACACGCGCGCAATACCGCACATAAATCTCGTATTATTTTTACCTCATTGCTTTTTATTGCTGGTTTCTCTTTTGTATTTATTACACTTGGACTTTTTGCTTCATCTGCGCTTGGAACACTCTTGAGTTCATCTTGGATACGCTACATTGCAGGAGGTATTATCATTGCCTTTGGAATACATTTTTTATTTCCATTGAAATTGAGTTTTCTATATAAAACCTTTCAATACAATTTAAACTTTGCGCGTTTTGGTTTTCTTTCTCCATTTATACTTGGGATTGGTTTTAGTATTGGTTGGAGTCCTTGTGTAGGTCCCATTCTTACCTCAATTCTCACTCTTTCACTTTTCAATCCATCTCACGCACTTTGGCTTATGTTAGCTTATTCTGCAGGATTAGGCTTAGCATTTTTACTTGTAGCAATTTTTATTGATATAGGATTAAACTTTTTAAAAAAGCTTAATCGCTTTTTAAGATTTGTTGAAATTATTTCAGGATTACTGCTTATACTTATTGGTGTGTTTATCATTACACAAAAAATGGATTTTTTATTTTTTACTACTTTAGATTCTTGGAACAAGGAGGTTTAATATGCTTTTTCAAAATGCAACACTTTGTGATTATCAAGGCATAAAAAAAGCCGATTTGCGGGCGCAAAATGGTCTTATTACAGACATTGGCTCACTTCAACCCCTAAAAGATGAGGATATATATGATGCTAAAGATAGAATCTTATTTCCTGCAATGATTGACCTTAATGTTGCACCAAAAAGTCTTTCTCTCTCACGCAAAAATCTCCTCTCACTCGCACAAAAAGCACTTAAGGGAGGTGCGGGAAGTATTTTACTTTATCCGCATACCACTCCCTCTTGTAGCGAAAATGGCTCTATTGAGCTTATTAAAAGCCTTAATAAAGAATCTCCCATTCATCTTATTCCTGCGATTAGCCCACTTGATTCTCAAGGCAAACTAAGCGATATTAGCACATTGCATACAAATGGTGCAAAGGCTATTTTTGCACCAAGTGATATTGATGCGCATAGCCTGATGAGCATTGCTCAATATGCTCAAATGCTTGATATTCCGCTTATGTGTTTTTGTCAAGACTCATCTGTAGCCGATGGAGTGATGAATGAAGGAATTTTGAGTGCTTCGCTTGGACTTCCTTCTATACCTGCATACAGCCAAACTAAAGAGGTTGCTAAAATTGCCGAAATGTTTAAAAATATGCCAATTAAACTTATTTTTGATACTTTGGTTTATCCACGTAGTTTTGAAATACTCCAATCTTTTAGAGCTATTCACAACAAAACTTCACAAAAAAATAAAGATTCTATGCAATTTGGCGAGACTCCACAATTTTTCACACAAACTTCTATTCATCATCTTATTTTAGATGAAAGTTTATGCGATAATTACAATACTGCAGCCAAGCTCAACCCACCACTTGTAGAAAAAAATGCTCAAAGCAAACTCATTGAGATGCTACAAAATGGATATATTGATACGCTTACAAGCCTTCAATGTGCAGATTTTAATTCTAAAAAAGACCAAGTTTTTGAGCTAGCAAGTTTTGGAGTAGATGCACTTGAGATATATTTTCCTTTGCTCTATACTTATTTGCATAAAGCTTATAATATTCCGCTTCCGCTTATTTCACAATTTACAAGCTATACGCCTGCACAGATTCTTAATCTTAATAAAGGCGCATTACAAGAGGGCAAAATTGCCCAATTATTTGTATTTAATCCTCATACACGCTTTAAGGTAAATGATATGTTTTCACCTTATCATCAACACAATCTTTATGGTAACATTGAAGCGTTTTTGAGCAATGAAATACTCTATACACCCCACACAAAGGAACTATAATGCAAGAACTTAAAAATTATTTTATAGGCTATCTACCTCAAATTGAACAACTTAGTATCGGATTCTTAAAAGCTGCGCTTATCCTCATTATTGGTTATTATCTCTCGCGTTTTGTAGCAAACAAAATCCGTAAAGCTATTGCAAAACAAGATGAAATACTTGCGCGATTCATTGGGCAAGTGATTTTTGTCCTTTTACTTGTTGTGATGATTATCGCAGCACTTGGCACTATCGGTGTGCAAACAAACTCTATCATCGCTGTGCTAGGAACTGCAGGTGTGGCTATTGCACTCGGGCTCAAAGATTCTCTTTCATCAGTTGCAAGCGGCATAGTGCTTATCATTCTTCGCCCATTTAAACGAGGAGATTTAATTGAAGTAAGTGGCTTGGTTGGCAATGTAGAAGCTATCAATCTTTTTACTACTAATCTCCGCTTAAATGATGGAAAATTTGCAATTATCCCTAATAGTAATATGGCAACTGCGAATATTATTAATACTACCTATAATGACCAACGCCGCATTGAACTCATTATAGGAGTAGGATATGAGAGTGATATAGAATCTGTAAAAAATATTATTATTGAAGTATTACAATCCACTCCTGAAGTTGATTTAGAACAACAATATTTTATTGGATTAACTGAACTTGCTTCAAGCTCTCTTAATTTCACACTTCGTTTTTGGGTAAAACTTGAATATGGTGTGCTCAATACGCAAAGTAAAGTTTTAGAATCTATCAAAACAAACCTTGATAAACACGGCATTGAGATTCCCTATAACAAACTTGATATAAATATTGCACAATCTCCTAAGGCTAATTAATGTTACATATTTGGGGAGCGCAAGAAGCGTTTATTTGTGATGAGAATTTTTCTATTTTACATAATGGTGCTATTGCTTTTGAAGAAAATAAAGATAAAATCTTAGCTGTGGGGGATTACGAAGCACTATGCTCACAATTTCCTAATGCAAAAACTCATTTTTTTCCTCAAGGTATCTTACTCCCCTCTCTGATTAATGCACATATACATTTTGAATTTGGCTCGCATTTGGCACAATTTTGTTATGGAGATTTTGGAGCGTGGCTTGATAGTTTGATGACATCGCGCGATGAAGTCCTCAATAGTGGCAATTCTTCTGAAACTATCATTTTACAAGACATTAATGATCAAATAAATGCAGGTGTAGGAAGTGTAGGTGCAATAAGTAGTTATGGTAATGATATGACTGCACTTGCTTCAAGCCCCTTACGTGTAGTATATTTTAATGAAGCCATAGGAAGTAATCCAAGTGCTATTGATTTTCTCTATGCTCACATATTAGAGCGTCTTGAACGTGCAAAATCTCTCCATAGCCCTACTTTCATACCAGCAATAGCCTTGCATTCACCCTATTCACTCCACCCTATAATGGCACAAAAACTCATAGACATAGCCACCAAAGATAAACTGCCCCTTTCAGCACATTTTTTAGAATCCGCACACGAGCGAGAATGGCTTACCCAAAATAGCGGATATTTTAAAACATTTTTTCAAAGATTCTTTAAAATTGAGAATCCTCAAAGCTTTTACTCACCCCAAAGTTTTTTAGATATGCTCTCCCCCCTTAGAGACACTCCACTCTCACTTACACACTGCCTCTATATAAAGGAAGAAGAGGCAAAAATGATAGAATCTCTGCAAGCTTCTATCATTACCTGCCCTCGTAGTAATCGCCTTTTAAACAATGCTTTCTTCACACGCTCCCTTCTACGAAATAAAAAAATCCCTCTTGCACTTGGCACAGATGGCAAAAGCTCGAATAATAATGTCAATCTCCTTGATGAATTACGCACAAGTCTTTATGCATATCCGCAAGAGGATATACTTGCCCTTGCAAAATCATTGATTTTAAGTGCCACACTCTATGGAGCAAAGACTTTGGGGCTAAATAATGGCACATTAAGCGAGGGTAAAAATGTAGATTTTGCCATTTTTGAATTTAGCCAACCTTTATTTCAAACTCATCAATCTCACCCCAATCAATCGCCCCTACATTTTATTCTCCACGCTACAAAACCTACTCATCTTTTTATCAATGCAAAGGCAGTATTATGAAAGATTCTACAATTCAGAGCATACTTTTTGTGTGTTTGGGCAATATTTGCCGTTCACCCTTAGCTCAAGGTATAGCGCGACACATAGCACAGCAACATAACCTTAATATAGAAATAGATTCTGCAGGGACAAGCGGGTGGCATATTGATGAGCAACCCTGTGCTGGCTCACGTTATATAGCTAAAGAACACGGATTTAGCATTGATGATTTACGAGGGAGACGAGTAAGTGCGTATGCTGATGAAAAATTTGATTTGATTATCGCCCTTGATAGAAGTAATTATGCCGATTTACTCACACTTGGATTCGAAAAAAATAAGGTTAAAAAACTTGGTGAGTTTGGATTAAAAGGAGCAGATATTCCTGACCCTTACACTTACAAAGATATGGAAGGTTTTGAGCGTATATATCAAATGATACATCTTTGCGTGCATAATCTACTTTCTATACACTATCCTGTGATAGAATCTCCCTATACTTCCTCCACAAAAGAATAGAAAGGATAAATATGACAATCTCACTCTATGGTATCAAAACTTGCGGTAGTGTCAAAAAAGCAATAACACTCTTACAAAAACATTCCATTCCTTTTATATTCATAGATTTGAAAACTCATACACCCTCTAAAGAACAACTCGCCTTATGGATTGAACAAAAAGGCATTGAAATTGTGCTCAATACTAAAGGCACAACCTATAAAACACTCAAAAAAGATGGAAAAATTACTGACACAATCTTAAATGCAACACTTCAAATGCAAATTAATACACTTTTTGATACACCTATGCTTCTTAAACGCCCCATTATCACAAGTGATGAAAATCTTATCATTGGCTATGATGAAAGCGCTATCTTAAGGCTTATTCATATTTTTCAGCAAAGGAAGCTGTAAATGAAATTCTGCCTTACGCATATCATATTTGCCATTCTTTTTGCTTTACTCTTAAATGCTTGTGCAGACAAAATTATCCCTAGCACTGAAGTCAAAGATCTGCAAGCACTTCCTCAAGATGCAATTTTTTATATTCCTACAGATACTAAGATAAAATCTAAGCGCTATTCTGAAGAAACTTTAGCACTCAAAAAAGACTATTTGCAAAAATATTTTTCTCCTTGGCATCAAAAACCAAATCCAAAAAAAAATGAAGTTTTTTGGATTCTCCCCTCACTTCAAAATATTGCCACAGGCAAAGGTAAAACAAGAAGCTATGGTGAAAATCTCCAGGAAATAAACCCACAAGAGGCAAAGAAGCTTATAGATTCTATGAATCTTAGCTCTTATCCAAACCACAATCAAAAAGCCATTATCACCACTACAACTGCAGTGCGCGCAGTGCCTACAAATAAACCCTTATTTAATAAACCGAGTGGTTATCCATTTGATAGATGGCAAAATTCCCTTATTTTCGCAGGCACACCTGTGCTTATCACACATATGAGCAAAGATAAATCTTGGGTGCATATTCAATCTGGCTTTGTCTATGGCTGGATAGAATCACATCATTTTGCCACACTCACGCAAGAGCAAGTAAAAGAAATACAAAGCTACACAAGGTATGTAAGTCCTATTGTTGATGAGATTCCTTTATTTGATTCTCATAAACACT
The DNA here is from genome assembly GCF_000007905.1 of Helicobacter hepaticus ATCC 51449. Taxonomy (NCBI): domain Bacteria; kingdom Pseudomonadati; phylum Campylobacterota; class Epsilonproteobacteria; order Campylobacterales; family Helicobacteraceae; genus Helicobacter; species Helicobacter hepaticus. The sequence goes on along the minus strand of NC_004917.1, from coordinate 1,684,664 downwards.
TTACCTCACAAGCACGTATTGGACAGATTTTCCCTGTGTATGGGACACAACTTAAAGAAATGATAGGTATTGCAACCTATGTGCGTTTGAATAATGGCAAGGCTAAAAGAGAGCAAAGCTTTATCTCACTTGATAAAACTAAACCTTTCCCAAGAAAGCTAGATTCTCAAACTATCGCTTCAACAATTAATGCAATGATAGGACAAAAATACGGCTGGGGTGGATATTTGCAAAATCGCGATTGCTCTGCCTTTATCCGCGATATTTTTGCACAATATGGCTTACATCTTCCGCGAAATTCTAAGGCTCAAGTATATTATGGTAAAAATCAAATTGATTTAAGCAAACTTAATCGCAAGGATAAAGAAGCCTTTATTATAGCCAATGCTACGCCTTATCAAAGCATTCTTTGGCTACAAGGACATATTATGCTCTATATTGGAGAATATCAAGGTAGAGCCATTGTCGCACATAGTGTGTGGAGTGTAACCACAGGTAAAAAATATGAAAATATGCTCGGTGGTGTTGTTATCACTTCTTTGTATGTAGGAGATGAACACAATGGTGTATTTGCAAAATCTGAATTGCTTATTGATAGAATCCAAGCTATGTCTGACCTTTCGCAGCTTGCAGCACAAATCAAAGGGCATAAATGAAAGTTATCATAACTCTATGCTTGTGTATTATGAGTATGTTTGCTAAAGAAATCTCGCCTATTAAAGTGCTTGTGAGTGTGCTACCACAAAAAGAAATGATTGAACGCATTGGGGGCGAATATGTTAAAGTAGAGGTGCTTGTGCCTGCGGGCAAATCACCTGAAATTTATGAACCAAGCTTTGCACAAATGAAACATATTCAAAATACTCAAATATTTTTTGGTGTTGGAATGCCTTTTGAATCTACTTGGCTTAAGCGATTTAAAAATACTAATCCTTCACTTATTTATCATAGCCTTATAGATGAAAAACCATCTCAGACTTCTTATCCCCACGCACATAATCCGCATATTTGGCTCTCATTTCAAGCTCTGCAGCCTCAAATTTTACGCATTGGCGATATTTTAAGTAAAATTGATACAACACATTCAGATATGTTTCAAAAAAATGCCTTAAAACTTGTTAAAGAACTTAAAAACATACAAAAACACACTCATATACTTTTCACTTCGCCCAAAGCTCAAAAAAATTTCATTACCTATCACCCTACATTTGCATACTGGAGCACAGAGTTTAACGTGCAAGAATTAAGCTTAGAGCATAATGGCAAAGAACTTAAGGGCAGAGAATTGCTTGCCCTCATCTCACAAGCTAAGGCGCACAATCTTAAAGCAGTTTTTATCCAACCTCAATTTGCCAAATCACGAGTAGAAATGTTTGCAAAAGAATTAGGTTTGCGTATTATTGAACTTGACCCTTTGCGTGAAGATTGGCTTTTATCACTTCAAGAATCTGCTTGTCAAATCGCATTTTCGCTCTCTACACAAGAGAGCAAATCCTGCGTGCAAGAATATTTCAAAGATTAATCTATGTCGCCGCTTTTGGATATTAAAGAATTATATTTTTCTTATAGGCGAGAGAATGTGCTTGAAAATGTTTCCTTTAGTTTGCAAGAGAGAGATTTTTGGGCAATCATTGGTCCAAATGGTGGTGGTAAAACAACTTTTATAAAACTTATACTTGGGCTTTTAAAACCTCAAAGTGGAGAGATAAAATTTGCTCGCAATATGAGCATAAAGCATATTGGCTATGTGCCACAAATTACACATTTTAATATGGATTTCCCTATCTGTGTGTATGATGTTATTGCAATGGGTTTGCTTAAACCTAGAATCTGGGGCTTTAGACCAAAAAAAGCACAAGATATATACGATATAATGAAAAAACTCAATATCACTCACCTTGCAAAAAAACCTTTGTATGCCCTCTCTGGTGGTGAGCGACAAAAAGTTTTAATTGCACGCTCCCTTGTAGATAATCCAAAACTCCTTATTCTTGATGAACCAACCGCAAATGTTGATGTCAAAGCACAAAAAGATATTTATCAACTTCTTGCAACACTCAATGAAAGCCTAAGTGTCCTCGTAGTAAGCCACGATATTTCTGTTATGCTTGGCTATGCAAAAGAAGTGCTTTATATTAATAAATACGCGCTTATTCATCAGATTCCAAAACTCAATTTTGATTTAAAAGAACATATTTGCGAAGTAGATATTCTTAACTCTTTTGCTCAAGCTGCACAAGGAGAATCTAATGGCTGATTTATTTTCATATCAATTTGTATGGATTGCGCTTTTTGTCTCATTTTTGGTAAGTGTGTGCAGCGGCATCATTGGTTCAATGATTGTAGCAAATAAAAATGTCTTTGTTGCTGGAGGAGTAGCTCATAGCGCTTTTGGTGGTGTGGGATTAGCACTTTTTTGTGGATTTAGCACAATGCTTGGAGCAATGCTCTTTAGTATATTAATGGCTCTTTTTCTTGCCTATGCGTTCTTATACCAAAGACAAAGACTTGATGCGTATGTGGGTGCAGGTTGGGCTCTTGGTATGGCAATAGGCGTCATTCTCATTGATTTAAGCCCGGGATATAATAATGACATTTCAAGCTATCTTTTTGGCTCACTCCTTGCCGTAAGTAAAGATGAAATGCTCGCTATGGCAATTTTTGATATAATTATCATCGCATTTGTAAGACTTTATTATTATGAAATCCTTAGCTTGTTTTATGATAGTGAATTTTGCACACTTAGGGATATGAATGTGCGCGTTTGGACAAGTATTATATTTGTGCTTATAGCTATGGGTGTTGTGATTTCAATGAGTGTTGCAGGATTAATTTTAGTATTGGCTATTCTTTCAATCCCCGCTTACATTGCTAATCTCTTTTCGCATTCGCTTAAAATGATGATGATAATCTCGTGGCTACTCTCACTTATTTTTATGTGGGCTGGATTTTTTATTGCTTATTGGTGTAATATAAGCATTGGAGCGTGTATAGTTGTGCTTCTCGCACTTGGTATGTTTGTTGCTATAATAACAAATAAATTTATGAGGAGGATTCTATGAGGGAAGAAGAATCGCAAAAAATTGCAAAAAGAGCTGTAAAAATCGCTTTGTTCTGTGTATTTATTACTTTGCTTTTAAGCCTTATTAATATCTATATACTGATTAACCAAATCAGTGCCACAGCAGCAATGAGCAAGGAAATCAAAGTGTTGCAGGAAAAAATAGGCATAAAAAGAGAAATACCTTAAAATTTAAGCGTAAATAAAGGGCATAAATGCGTATTTTGGTTCTTATGAGAGGGATTCCTGCAAGTGGAAAAAGCACTTGGATTGCAAATATGGGTTTAAGTGAATATACCCTAAGTGCTGATTCTTTGCGTCTTATGGCAAGTTCGCCTGTCCTTTTGCCCAAAAGTAAATCTAATGCTATTCTATCAGAATCTGCGGATTCTACAAAATCTCACGCATTAGATTCTCTGGCTTTTACAGGGATTAACCAACAAAATGATAAGCAAGTGTGGAAATTGCTTTTTACTCTCCTTGAAATGCGTCTTAAACAAGGGGATTTTACAATTATTGATGCAACTCATACGAGTATAAAAGCCTTGCGCGCTTATGAAACACTTGCAAATACCTATCGTTATCGTTTAATAGTGATAGATTTTAGTCATATTCCTTTAGAAGTAGCTTTACAGCGCAATGCTTGCAGAGGTTATAAATCTGTGCCCGTAGATATTTTGGAATCTATGTATAAAACTCTACAAGATTCTCTAACTCTGCCCTCGCGTTATGTTATTCTTAAATCCGATGAGATTGCGCCACTGCAAGACAAAACTCATCAAAGTATGCTGCATTTTAATCCAATTAATCTCAATACCTATGCTCAAATCCACCATATAGGTGATATTCACGGCTGTTTTGAGACGCTTTTACATTATCTTATTCACACCCATTCTTTAACACACTCACTCCAAGACGCATTGCGTATTTTAGAACAATCTCAATTTGCCCCTGAAATATGCGCTCGATTTCTCAATCCAAAAGCATATTATATTTTCTTGGGCGATTATATTGATAGAGGTGTGCAAAATGCTCAAGTCGTGCGATTTTTACTAGGCATTATGGATTTACCAAATGTGTGCCTACTTGAGGGCAATCACGAGCGTTGGTTATACAAATGGGGAAAAGAAGATATAAGCACAAATGAGTTTAGCATATTTACTCTCAAAGATTTAGAAAATGGCGGTGTAGGAAGCAAAGACACACATAGACTTTATTCCAAATTGCGTCAATGTGCTTATTATACTTATGATAATAAGATAGTCTTGTGCACACACGGAGGACTTCCTACTTTGCCAAATAATCTCTTGCTTGTCGCTACAAAACAGCTTATTTATGGCAGCGGTGGATATGAGGATATGCAAGAATGCGCAAAAAGCTTCGCTCTTAGCACAGCTAGTAACACCTATCAAGTTTTTGGACATAGAAATAGAGAAAAACACCCTATGCGCGTATATGAGCGAAATTTTGCACTTGAAGGTGGTGTGGAATTTAGTGGTGCGTTACGTGTGCTCATTTTAACAAAAACCTCATTACCTCCTTTTAGTGTCATAAAAACTATGCCTACTCAATCTAGCCTTTCAATGCAAGATTCGCTTATGGGTAGGCATACCTCAAAAGATAATTTTACGCTAATATATATGCAAAATAAACACAATACATCAGCACTAAACGCATTACATCAATCACGTTCAACCTTTTTGTTCTTACAAAAACTTCGTGCGAATGCACTCATTAAAGAAAAGAAGTTTGGAGACATTTCAAGCTTTAATTTTACTAAAGAAGCATTTTTTTCTAAACAATGGAATACTCTTACTTGCAAAGCTAGAGGTTTATTTATTGACACACACAATTTCCATATTTATGCGAGAAGTTATGATAAATTTTTTAACTACCAAGAACGAGAGGAAACTAGCGATGAGACTTTGAGGGAGAAATTAACATATCCGGTAAATGTATTTATTAAAGAAAATGGCTTTTTGGGTATTATGAGTACTCATAGTGCCTTGAGTGATACTAAAAATGCAAATAAAACAAATTATAATGTATTGCAAAACTTTTTCATTACATCAAAATCCGACCCTACAAGCCCTTATGCACATATAATGCGTAACCTTATTGCAGAATCTCTGCGCAAAACTGCACAAGATTCTATACAAGAAGTTGAATCTGAACTTTATGAAGAGCTTAAAACACGCAATCTTAGCCTTGTATTTGAAGTGATAGAGCCACAAGATGACCCACATATTATCGCCTATGAAAAGCCACAGGTTATTTTACTTGATGCGATTTATAACACACCTGATTATGCAAAACTCCCTTTTACAGAACTTTGTGCGCTTGGGAACAAATTTGGCTTTATATGCAAAGAGCACAAAATAACACTTCATTGCTGGAAGGAAGTGAGTGAGTTTCTCTATTGTGAAAGTGCATTAGAATCTAATTCTTTATTTGCACAAGGTAAGCGGAAGAATGGCTTTATTGAAGGGTATGTGCTTGAAGATAGTGCGGGTTTTATGTTTAAGTATAAAGGTGCATATTATCGTGCGTGGAAAGCCTTGCGTGAAATCGTTGAACAATGCGCACGCACTCGTGCTTTGCCTAAAAGTAAGGGTAAAAAATGGCAAGGAGATAGCGCGTATTATGAGCTTGAGGGAGCATTTATACAATGGCTATATCAATACATAGAACACAATGGTTTTGAAAGTTTGGAATCTAGTTCTCTTATTGACTTAAGAGAGGCTTTTTTACGCTCTTTAAGCATAACTTAACATCAAAGGAGATCAAATGCGATATAGTTTTATTATAATGACTTTATTTCTTGCCTTAAATTGCACCGCTTTAGAATGGAAATGGAAAGAAAAAAGTCTTAAAGATTGTAACAAATATGAAAAAGAATTGAACATAGATTTACATTGTAAGCATACAGGAGTGATTGAAAAAATCATTGAAGCCAAAGATATACAAGAAGCTTATACTAAGCTTTTAAAAGCAAAGGCAGATTCTAATATTTTTGCCATAGAGGCTTATCACGAAGAACTTTTAAAAAAATTACCAATGCAAAATTATCGTCTCACCCGAATCATTCCTCCTTATAATGAAAAAGCTTATATAGATTATAAATGGACTAACAAAAAAAGATTAGAGATTGCCATAGAAGCTGAGGATTGTCCTGCAATATATACTATTTATTTTATTGATTTGGGCAATGGGAAAGTTAAGATTCTATACGATCACGACGTTTGCTAAAGATAAGGAGAGAAAATGCGATATTTGTTGGTTCTATTATTTTGCTGCAATAGCTTATTTGCACAGATAGAAAAAGAAAAAAGCTTCACAGATACAAATATTACAGAAGCATATGGAGAAATGAAAATTGGTTTTTCAGAGAGTTATTATCTTCCACAAAGTATTAAGACTATGGAAAATATCACACAAACACTTGATGATGAGGAAAGTGAAATCTATGGCTATAAAACTCTCAAGGTGCAGTGGGAAAATACAAAAGAGGTGAAAATCAACCTAGAAGCTTTTGATAATGGGGAGAAAATTTGCGCTTATAGAAGTTATGAAATCTCCTTGAAACAAACAGGCAAGGACACTCAAGGTATTATAGCATCCAAAATGCTTTACCCGCAAGACATCGAAACATACATACAAAATGCTTGTGCCTGTAACTATTTTCGTGGCGAATATGGATATGACAAAGCGAGAGAAAAAGAGCTTGATGAAAAAATAAAACAATATTGTAAGCCACTCCCACAAGCTTACAAAATCTTACAAGAAAAATATAATAATCAGCCAAAAATACAAAAGATTCTAGAAAGGACAAATGGGCTGTGAAAGCAATCAAAAGATAAATCAAATAATAATATTTATTGTGCTTTTGCTAAGTTTTGGGTATGCAAATCCTAAAGAAAAAGATTTTGTGGTAGATTGTGATAAATGCGTGATTGAAGTGAGTTTTACTGAAGAGGAAGCGGAGAGATTCAAAAAAGAAATGGGAGAAGATAACTTTTATGACACAGCAGATGATGCGAATTATTATTCCTACACATTAAGAAAATATCTTGAAGTAAATGGTATAGAATCTAAACATATTTCACGTCTTGAAACGCCTTATACAAAGCTTATTTTTCCATATGTATCAGACCCACAAGAACAAATCAATGCTTATTTTAATATCACAAATCCAAAATATCCTAAAGAAAATGAATAATTCTATGCTCAACACAAAGTAATATTCTCAATCAATTCACACTCGCCATTTTTGATAATCAACGCATCAAGACAATACGCTTGTGTAATCTTATGTGTGAATAAATAAAATCCAATGGCTTTTGTAAGCTTTTTTATCTTGCTTGGTGTGATATTATAAATTGGCTCAAAGCTCTCGCCACTTTTTACTTCAATAAAATGCACAACATTATCCTTTAATGCGATAATATCAATCTCGCCATAACGAGCAAAAAAATTGCGCTCTAAAATCTCAAAACCACATTCACGCAAGAATACACAGGCAAAATCTTCTGCTTGTGTGCCTTTGTGTCTGCTATTCATTTATATGCCTTTTTTCTCCTATTTCAACATTCAATGCGCATTTTATAGGGCTTTTGTGAAATAGAATCTAATCTTTCTAGCTCCAAGAGTGCAGCATTAATATCCCTTTCATAGCAATGATGTGTGGAAAGTAACATTTTGGCGATATTTTTATCATTTGTCTCTTTTTGTAAAAATGCACCAATAGAAATATTATGCTGCCCTAGAATCTGCGATACTTGCCCCAATACACCGGGTTTATCACATACATAGAGTCGTATGTAGTATTGTGAGTAAATCTCATCAATACTTTTAAGCTTTAAATGCTCATTGCCTTCAAGCGGTTGGCTAAATCCAAGCATTGCTGCACTCTCCCCTCGTGCAATAGCAATAATATCACTTACTACAGAGCTTGCAGTTGCATCACCTCCTGCTCCTGCTCCATAATACATACTCTCCCCCACATAATCCCCAATGACACTAATGCCATTCATTACATTATCTACCTTGCTTAACATCGCACCTTTCTTAATCATACTCGGATGCACACGCAGCTCTACTTCGTTTCCTTGCTTTTTAGCAATACCAAGAAGTTTAATCGCATAGCCAAATTCATTTGCAAACTCTATATCATCAGGCATAATACTCTCAATACCCTCAATGAGAATCTCCTCTGGCATCGCATTAATGCCATACGCTAAAGAAGCAAGTATAAGTAGCTTATGTCCTGCATCGCCACCGCTTATATCAAGTGTTGGGTCAGCTTCTGCGTAGCCAAGATTCTGTGCTTGATTAAGTGCTGTGTGAAAATCTTGATTGTATTGCTGCATTTGTGTGAGAATATAATTACTCGTGCCATTGAGTATCCCACGAATAGCAAGAATATGATTTGCACTCAAACCATCTTTCAAAGCACGAATAATGGGTATGCCACCACACACACTTGCCTCAAAACCCACAGGCATACCATTTGCAAGCGGTGCTATATCATAACGGTGATAAGCAAGCATTGCTTTATTTGCAGTAATAAAAGCTTTTTTTACTTCTAACGCCCTCTTAGCAATCTCATAAGCAACTTCCACACCGCCCATAAGTTCAATAACAACTTCAATTTCGCAATCTTGCAAAATATCATCTATATTTGTGCTTACCTTTACATCAGTGGCGTTTAGATTCTTAAGCTTTGCGTGAGCTTTTGCCTCATCACGCACTACAATGCGCTTAAGCTCAATTTCTTTTCCAGCCCTTGCGCTAATAATATTCCGATTTGCCAAAAGTGCCTTTAATACGCTACTTCCTACAACACCAAAGCCAACCATACCCACTACAAGTTTTGACATACAAACCTCTTATTGAAATTGTTTAAGAAATGATTTGAGATTCCGTGCAGCTTGGCGAATGCGTTTTTCATTTTCAATCAGTGCGATCCTCACATAGCCCTCACCATAATCACCAAAACCCACACCCGGACTTACTGCAATTTTTGCCTCTTTAAGCAATCTTTTTGAGAACTCCAAACTTCCCATATCTCCTACACATTCAGGTAATTTTGCCCAAATAAACATACTTGCTTTAGGCTTTTTCATCTCCCAACCTGCTTCGCCAAAGCTTTTAATCAATATTTCCATACGCTTTTCATATGTATTTTTGATGTCTTTTACGCAAGATTGGTCGCCCTCAAGTGCAATAGTAGCGGCAATTTGCAAAGGCGTGTAGATACCATAATCAATCCAACTTTTAATTTTTTGCAAGGCTTGGATAATTTTTTTATTTCCTACTACAAAGCCTACACGCCAACCTGCCATATTATAGGTTTTGCTTAATGTATAACTCTCCACCGCTACATCTTTAGCACCCTCTATTTCAAGGATACTTGGCGTTTTAAAGCCATCAAAACAGAGCTCTGCATAAGCAATATCAGAAATAATATAGAATCTCTCCTGCTTGGCAAAAGCGACTAAACGCTCATAAAACTCCCTATATACAACAATAGTTGTAGGATTATGAGGAAAATTAACTACAACAAATTTCGGACGCGGCATCACTTCTTTCAATACGCGTTTAATGTTGATAAAAAAATCCTCTACATCAAGCTCCATTTGCTCATTCCACTTTAAACCAAAAGTAGAAACATTCGCACCATTAAGAATAAAAGCATAATAATGTATAGGATAGGCTGGTTCAGCTACGATTGCATTATCACCGGGATTTGCAATAGCTTGAACAAGATGCACATAACCCTCTTTGCTTCCCATTGTTACACACGCTTCACTCTCTGGGTCTAGCTCCACTCCATAAGTGCGCTTATACCAATTACAAATCGCCAAACGCAATTTATAAATGCCACGACTCACAGAATATCCTTGATTTTTACCCTTTTGTGCAGCTTCACAAAGCTTTTGAATAATATGCTCTGGCGTTGCTCCATCAGGATTACCCATAGAAAAATCAATCACATCTTCATTATTGCGCCGCATTTCTAGCTTAATCTCATTAATAGCAGCAAAAACATACTTTGGCAAACGTTTTATTTTATCAAACTCAATTTCATCAAACATATTTTCTCCTCTGTATTGTTTTAGATATTTAGATTCTATCGGAGATTCACAGAAATACCACCCTTAAGACTTTCCGAACTATCATAATCTGTAATCATTACAAACTTTACGCCTTGGGGAATCTTTACTTTAAGTGAAGCATTTGAACCTACATTACTCACCATATCTACTATACCAAGATTCTTATCATAAAGCACTACTCTTGGATTCCATTTAGGAAAATCAATGGCTTGGATATATAAATCTCCACCTGTATTCACATCTAACCAATATTCACCTGATGCTTCGCGTAAATTTAAAGTTGCAGACTTTGCGAGGAATTTTGTATTAGGTAATCGTGGCTCATTAACCTCAAGCATATATTCCCAAAATTGTGCATTCACACGATTAATATCAAGACAAATAAAACCTCTTTTTCCTAGCTCATCAATAATGATTCCCATATCGGGACTATGCTCTGTATTAAAGGAAAATTCTATGCTTGATAAGCCATTGCTCAACTCCGCTTTACTGATAACAAAATATGAATAGCCCATTGTTGTGAGAATATTATTACCAATTTTTGTCAGTAAAATAGGGCTGGTGCGTGCACTAAAATTTAATTTAACCTCACTTGGCTGCCCAAAACGCGAAGAAAGCAAGCCATTATTCTTAAGCGCATAAACAATCTTAGCAATATCAAGACGCCCACCTGTATAATACATATTTTTGTTAGCAAAGATTCTATTAATAAAGTTTGCATTGAGTTGATAGTTTTGCTCACCCATTAAATTTCGTATTTTATCGTCAAATGCGTCAGCCCACGCATAAACAGCCAAACTTATGATGAATATCCATCTTACCATTCCAAACCACCATTGAGTTGTTTAAAGCGTGTATAGCCTACATCGCTAAGATTTGCGCCATCATAATACATTCTCACAGGGTGTTTAGCTCCGTGAGAAATATCCTTACCATTAAGCGTAAGAGTAAAACTACTATGCCCCATAACAAAGAGCATTTTATGATTGAGTTTAATATCATATTCTCTTTTATAAGCAAATTGCTCTTTGCTCCCTGTCTCAAGATTAATTACGCCCAACCACAAATCATTATCAGCCCGAATATGTAAAACATTATCATTTTGTGAAAATTGCACAGATGTGCTTGCATTATTTTCTGCACTCTCTACATTTTGTTGTGTGCTTTGTGATTGAAAAAAGAAATTTTGCTCTGGGTGATTATTTGCGCTTGTTTGCTCTTGTTGTTGGTGAGGTATTTCCTCTGCAGCGGGTGAGAGCATATCTTGAGATTGTAATTCTTGTATATCTTGTTTATTTAGAGTATCTTCTTGTGGAGTTTGCTGAGTGGATTGCGTGTTAGATTCTGTTTGCTCAAGGGGTTTTGTAGTATCAAAAAACATACCATCATAAACTTCATTTTCTTCCCCGCTACTAGAATGAGAATCTTCGCTAGAATGCGTTACTTGTGGTGGCACATTTTGATAATCTTGCATAAATGCCTTATAGGCAAAATATCCCATAAATGCAAGGAGGATAAGCACCAAAATAGCATAGAGCCACGTATAAGATTCATTATCAGATTTTGTGGTAGGCTTAGCTTTAAGTGCAAGATCAAGCACACGATTTTCATGTTTTTTTTGCTCTTGCTTTTTCTTCTCTTCTTCCTCTTCTTTTTGAGCTAAATCTAGTAGTTTTTGAGCACGTTGCTCTTCATCTTGCTTGGTAATGACTTGCGAAACACTTTTAATATCTTCTTTTTGTGTCTGTTGTTGCAAAGTAATCCAATCACGTAAATCTACTTCATATTCACGCTCTAAAATTGCAATAAAACCTTTTGCCCTTACCTTATCAATCTTATCAAAACGTTTTTCAAGCACGTCTTCAATCTTTGAGCTTGCAAGTTTAGTGTTTTTGCTAATTTCCTTTAATCCAATAGCCTTCAATTTGGCAAGTTCTTCATCAAGAAATGTAGTATTTGTATTATTTCCTTGCATTTTTAATCCTATCTATTAAAATTCCCGTGGCTACTGCCACATTGAGTGAATCAAAATGGTGCTCCATTTTTATGGAGAGGATTGTATCAAGTTTGTGCTTCAATCGCGCTGATAAACCTTCAGATTCACTCCCTAAAAATAAAGCCCATTTCTTTTTTACGTTACAGCTCTCCTGCCCTTGCATATCTGCACCTATGAGCATAAAATCTGCATTTTTTAATTCATTTATTATATCAAAGATATGCGGAAAAACACCATAAGGCATATGTAAAAAAGCACCGCTTGAAAGACGAGCTATACTTTCTATGGCTTTTTGGCTAAGGTTTGATAAACAAATAACCACCCCTCCCACGCCTAAAGCATAAGCAGTGCGAAAAATTGAACCGATATTCCCTACATCAGTAACATTATAAAGCACAAGTAAAGAATCTTTGCTTTTGAGATCATTCAAGCTAAGCGGACTTGGTGGTATAATAGAAGCCAAAATGCCTTGATGATTCCCTCCGTGAGCAAGAGCTTGTGCTTTTTTCATATCTACACGTTTTATAGGCTTATCTAATTGCGCAAGTTGTTTAAATATGTCCTTTGGTAACTCTTTAGCAAGATATATTTCTTCAATGCACGAAGCATTTGTGTGTAAAATATACAAAATGGGTTGTTTTCCATAAACTATCACTGATTCACCTTAGTATTTCTTCATAACATTGCTTAATGCTATGTCCGCTTATTTTGCTTAAGATTTTAGCTTTAATCTTTGGTGGAATATCAAGTATAAAAATATCCTCATAACTTAAAGTTTTCTCTTGTTTTATGTGAGAAGAGCTAAAATCAAATATAATCACCCATTCGCCCCGAATCGTAACATCTTTGAGTATGGCAATCACTTCTTGTGCACTACCATAATATCTCTGCTGATGGAGCTTAGTGAGTTCTTTTTGCACAATAATTCGTATATGAGGAAGAAGTAAAGCAATATCGTGTAAAGTTTCTAAGATTCTATGAGGGCTTTCATAACAAATAACACTATAAGAATCTCCCATATCTAAATGGGAGAGCTGTATCAGTTTAGAATGCCTATGAGTCTTTTTATGTGGTAAAAATCCTGCAAATACAAAAGGTGTAGATTCTATACCGCTACCACAAAATGCCACATTAAGCGCACAAGCTCCGGGCAACACATCAAAGTCAATATCGTGTGTTATTGCATAAGAGATAAGTTTCGCGCCCGGGTCGCTAATACAAGGTGTGCCAGCATCACTCAAATAAAGCACACAAGATGCAAACATTTCCTTATGTAAAGAATCTATAAATTCCTCTTGATTATGAGAATGAAAAGATTTAAATTGTTTAGATTCTATAAAAGACTGACAATCCATATCAGTAGGTATCTGAAGTAAAGAACGAGAGATAAGAAGTTCTAAGAGTTTTTTTGCAACTCTTGTATCTTCGCATAAAATAATATCGGCTTGTTTAAATGCCTCTAACGCCCGCAGAGTAATATCTTCAAGATTCCCTATGGGAGTTGACACAAGTATTAGCACAGGATTATTTCATATTATATTTTTGTCGGAATTTCTCAACACGTCCTGTAATATCTGTGATTTTATCACTTCCTGTATAAAAAGGATGACAAAAGCTTGAAATATCAATACGAAGCTCGCTTTTAGTGCTCAAAACCTCAAGTTGTTTGCCACTTGTTACGCAAGTTACTTTGCAGGGTATATATTCTGGGTGAATACCTTTTTTCATCAAATGTCCTTCTTAGTTTAAGATTCAATTTTGCAAATAAAAGGTGTGATTTTATCAAACTCTGCTTTAATTCCTGCTTTAATGAGTGAATTTTATAGAAGAATAAATCCATAAAGAGCAAAAGCCCCCTATGGATTCTCAATAGGACTCTAAAATATTTAGAATCCAAATTTTACAAATGCAAGGGCTGAATGCTGCCATTTGTTACCATTAGTACCATTAATAATTAAATTACCAAGTGTGCCATTTGCACTTGCTTTACCTGTCCCAACATAGCCAGCTCCAAGCTTAAGATACATTTTATCGTTTCCTTGCCAAATTTTAATTGAGCCAACTGCAGAAATTTCCTCATAATCACCACCAGCATAAAGCAAATCAATAGCTGCGCGTCGGGATTCTACTCCACCAAATACATAATAAGTATCACCATAGCCAAGGAAATTTCCTACACCTGCACCACTCATACCACCACGATAGCCATAAAATCTTGCTCTATCACCGTAGTTAAGAAGATTATTATTTTTACCTTGATTAATGTAACCAAGACCAACTTTGAAAATATCATTAATTCTCAATTCTTCATCAATCCATAATGTAAGTCCACTTGTGCTTGAAGCACTGCCTACAATATTATCCATACCCCATACTGCACGCAATGTAGTAAATGACCTTAAAGCACCACTGCCAACATCAAGCACTGCTTTTCCACCAGCATTTAAGACATCGTGTGTCCCGGTAGTTGTATTTTTATCTGTCAGATATGAAACAAAAGGAGAAACTTTAAGCGCACCAAAATCAAAATCCAATCCTGCACTCACAAGCTCACCAATTTTTGAGGCATTCTTATAATTTTGATAGGTATCAAAGCTTGAAAGTTCATAACCCATTCTATTATAGGCTTGTCCTGCACCCAGTTGAGAATTTCTCCAATATGCCCACAGGCTCACCGCACCGCCATCAACATTGAGTGCAGCACCTTGCACATTACCATAAATCCAATCTACACCTGTATAATTTTTGCCATCTTTACCAAGATAAAATTCACCCATATCAAAACGTCCAAGGGCAAAACTTAATCGTCCACCATCATAACGCACATACGCATCGGATATATCACCATTTCTAGGGAATGCAATATCACCCACTGCACCATCAATTCCTGTGCTATAAGCTGGATAACCACCCCAAGCACCAATTCCAACACTCAAACTTGAGCCAAGCCCAATATCAAGTCCTGCTCTTGCACTCACATTAGCATAAGCTCTTTGCACTTCATTTCCATTTTTATTTTGTATGCCTAAACCACCAAATCCTTGATGATAAAAAGCGCCTAAATGACCAAAGGGGTTAACTTCTACTGCGTTTGCACTCATTGCTATAGCTGATACTACAGCAAGCGATATATAATATTTTTTCATTATTTTCTCCTTGATAGATTAAAAACTAACTCGTCCAAAAACACGGGTTAGCAGATAATTCTTGCCATCAGCGGCAAAAATTGAATTATCCAGCGTAAAATCGGCATTATTTATCATACCTATAATTTTAGCTCCTATTTTAATATTATTTTGAGGCTCGGAAGTGATGCCTACTTCCCAATTAAAGATATTTTTAGAACCAATAGTTGTATGGCGAATAGCTCCATCAAGCTGCACATACTGCTTTAAATCATACTCTAAAAAGCCATACAAAGTTGTTGCATTATTATAAAATAATCCTTCTCTTCGTTCAAAATAACTGCTCTGCCCAAAAGAATCTATACCTCTTGCACCATTTTGAGATACTGAAATTACACCTCCACCTGTGTTTAAACCAAGCCATTTTGCTCCACCCTCTAGCCACACAAAACCACCATCACCACCTGCAGTTTGGGTATCAATCACTCTATCTTTATTTGCACTCACAAAAGATAAAAAGTGCATTTTCCCATAAAGTATAGCATTACCAGCAGGCACCGCAACAAGCACTTTTAATGCAAATGAAGTAAAATCACCCGGTGCGGCATATACATAAGGAGTAATTTGTAATGGAGATTCTGGTAAAGTAATTGTTGCCCCAAGATACATTGCCCCCATACCACCAAAAGGATTCCTAAACCTGTCCATACGATAGTCTGTAACATAGGCATTTTTCCAAGCCCAAATAAAATCTACTTTAAGATTCTCTACATCTTCATAAGTTACCGCTGCACCTTGTGTATAATGTTTAATCCATTCACTATCAGTTTTAAATCGTCCTGCATACATACTTATACGATTTGGATTGACAAAGCTTGCATACGCTTCTGTAAGAATATAATTCTCTTTCACTTTTGAGAAATCCCCATTATGCACTTGAAAAAGCTTTGTTGCAGCCCACATAGAACCACCAAATGCCAATCCCCGAAGTCTTTGTGTTTGATAAGCAAGCGAAACATTTGCATCAAGAAAACCAGGAGCCGCACTTGTCATATATTGGTAATATATACCCATATGTCCACTTGGGTGTCCTGCAAGAAGATAACGCGCTAAATTATTTGCATTTGCAATTTCGCTTAAGCTAAGCACACACACAACAATCACAATTAGTTTTCTCATAAAATCCCTTTAGTGACTCTTCTAATTCCTTTTAGAATCTAGCTTTCAAGGACTTCTAGCAAAAATAATTCCATTTTCAATTATAATTATTGCAAAATTAATCTATATCCACATTTTTGGCACAATTCGCAAGGTATATTGCCTTGTCTCAAATTTAGACTAAATGCTATAAATGCTTTAGAATCTAGTATATCTGCCAAATTCTGCTCTTTTAAATTTCCAAAACTTGCCTGTGCATTATAATCTATGCAACAAGGCACAAGTTCTCCATTACTCAAAATCCCAATTTGCTTTTGTGCGCCATAACATAATGGCTTTATAGATGATTTATTATTGATATTATATGGCTGTGCAAATGTATCTTTTTGAATCTCCCAATCAAAAGAATGTGTGGGATTAAGAAATACTTTTTTTCCAAGCTTTAAACGCTCTTGCTTCAAATCAATATTAGAAAAACCAAAATATGCTCCAATTTCATTAAGCATTCGCACAAAATAGTTTTCTCGGCGCAAAATATCATTACTATGAAATCGTAAATTCACAAAAATAGGTGATTGAGAATGTATATTAAAGGCACAAAAATCTAAAATACGCTTTAAATGTGCCTTTTTGAATTGATGAGGATTTGCTAAAAATGCACTTAGAGAAAATGAAACTTGCACAAATGGTTCATTTAAAAGTAATTCAAAATGCTTTTTGCGTAAAAATAATCCTGTAGTTACCAAATCTACTTTTAAATGATACTTTCTAAGTATTTTTACATACATTTCAAAATGTTGCACGCTTAAAGGATCGCCTAACAAATGCAAATGCACTCTTCGTGTTTTGCCTTGAATCTGCGCGCATATAGATTCAAAAAGTTTTAAATCCATTGTGCCACGCCTTTTAGAGAGCGTATGGCTTGGGCAGAATCCACAAGAGAGAGCGCAATAATCACTTAGCTCTATATAAACTTTTTCAAATAACTTCATTAATAATATGCCTTTATAGCAAAATAACATTAATATTATTTTCTTAAACTCATTTTATAAAATAATACTATATTAAACTATATAAGCAGAATATTACAGATAAAATCATAATTTTTTTTATATATATACACTCATTAAAGTTTATTCTACTTATATCAACTTTATAAATTTTTAATCTTTTTTTGTTATGATTGCTTTTTTAATTTATATGTTAGGAGACATTATGGCAACAAAACATCAATTTCAAACCGAAATCACGCAGCTTTTAGATTTAATGATACATTCTTTGTATTCTCATAAAGAAATTTTTTTACGAGAGCTTATCAGTAACGCATCTGACGCACTTGATAAGCTCTCATATCTCACGCTCACACAAGAGAATCTTAAAACTCTTTCTTTTGAGCCACGCATTGATATTTCTTTTGATGAAGAGAAAAAAACCATTACCATAGAAGACAATGGTATAGGTATGAATGAAAATGATATGAAAGAACATCTGGGTATTATTGCCAAATCTGGCACAAAAAGCTTTCTTTCACAATTAAGCGGAGATAAAAAGAAAGATTCTGCACTTATTGGGCAATTTGGTGTGGGTTTTTATTCAGCCTTTATGGTCGCTCATCGTGTTGTAGTGCAAAGCAAAAAAGCAGGAGAGGAAAAAGCCTATGCTTGGGTGAGTGAAGGCAAAGGTGAGTATGAGATTGGCGAATGTGTTAAAGAATCTCAAGGGACACAAATCACGCTTTATCTACGAGAAGAAGATGCTCATTTTGCTTCACGATGGGAAATTGAAGGCATTATTCATAAATATTCTGAACACATTGCTTTTCCTATTTATCTTGCATTTGTGGAATCAAAATTTGAAGGTGAAGGTGAAAATAAAAAGGAAATAAAAGAAAATAAGCAATCTCAAATCAATACTGCTAAAGCTCTGTGGAAAATCCCTAAAGCAGAGCTAAAGGACACAGATTATAAGGAATTTTACGCCACACTCTCTCACGATAATAATGAGCCTATGCGGTGGATTCATACCAAAGTTGAGGGTAATTTAGAATACACTACGCTTTTTTATATCCCACAAAAAGCCCCATTTGACCTTTTCCGCGTGGATTATCAATCAGGTGTGAAACTCTATGTAAAACGTGTATTTATTACCGATGATGATAAAGAGCTTTTGCCTCCATATTTGCGATTTGTGCGAGGTGTCATTGATAGTGAAGATTTACCACTTAATGTCAGCCGTGAAATCCTCCAACAAAATAAAATTCTCGCCAATATCAAATCTGCTTCAACAAAGAAAATCTTAAGTGAAATTACCAATATTGCAAAAAATGAGGCAGATTATAAGACCTTTTATGAACAATTTGGCAAAGTGCTTAAAGAGGGATTGTATGGAGATTATGAAAATAAAGAAAAGATTCTAGAATTATTGAGATTTGATAGCTTTAAATCAGAATATATTTCGCTCAAAGCGTATAAAGAGTCTATGGGAAATGAGCAAAAAAGTATTTATTATATGCTTGGTGAAAATAAAGACGCACTTAAAAATGCTCCTTTACTTGAAAAATTTGCACAAAAAGGCTTTGATGTGCTACTTTTAAGTGATGAAATTGATGCAATAGTAATGCCAATGGTAGGTGAATATGATAAAGTGCCGCTTAAGAGTATTAATTCCAAAGAAGCTCTTGCAGAATTAGGAGAAGAATCTATTGATGAAGCAACACAAAATGCTTATGAGCCTCTTATCAAAGGCTTTAAAGACGCACTAGGAGAGCAAATTGCTGAAGTGAAGCTTTCAAGTCTTGGTGATGCACCACTTACACTTATTAAAGAAGATAATAATCCTATGATGGCAAATCTTATGGCACAAATGGGGCAAAAAGTGCCAGAAACTAAACCTATACTTCAACTTAATATCACACACCCTCTTTTTGAAAAACTTAAAACCGCACAAGAGGATAAAATCAAACAAAGTGCTTTGTTACTTTTTGGGGCTGCCCTCATTCTTGAAGGTAGCACATTAAAAAATGCTAAAGACTTTAATACAGAACTTAATAGCCTTTTACTCCAAAGCCTGTAGGCTTTGGGTTTATAGCCATTCTTTTATATGCACTACTTGAGAAGTAGGGAAAGCCAAAAAAAGGCTTAACTTATAGAATCTAAAATGAGCCTCTTAATATTTTCACACAAGTCTTAATTGCATCAATGAGATATTCTATATCCTTTATCGTGTGGGTATAATGGATACTTACTCGTAGCCACATTGGCTTTTTCTCATAGCTACCATCAGGTATAAGATAATGTCCATAAGGACCCGCACAACTACACCCTGCACGAGTTTGTATGCCAAATTTTTTACTCAAAAGCGCACATAAATCAAGTGGTGAAATTGAACCAATATTAAAGCTCACTATACCTAATCTTTCTTTTGATAAATCTCCATAAATACTTACAGCTGGGATTTTTTGTAATTCATATAAAAAGGCTTGAGTGAGAATATTCTCTCTTCGTTTAATCCATTCTAACCCTATTTCATTGCGTAATTGATAGGCTAATGCTGCATAGAGTAAGCCTAAAATAGGTGGAGTACCCGCTTCTTCACGCAAAGCTATATCATCAATGAAGCAATGTGTCGTATCATTGGCATATTTAATCACACCTCCACCAGCAAAACTTGGAGGAATCTGTGCATCAAGTAAAGATTTTCTTATTGCCAAGATTCCACACGCGCCTACACCACCCAAAAGCTTATGCGGTGCAAGAAATGCCACATCAAAATCAGCACAATCTACTTGCATATAAGCCGATGAGCTTGCCATATCAAGCGCAATAATAGCTCCATAGCGTCTAAGTAATGCTATACAAGATTCTAATGGTGTGAGAATCCCTGTAACATTAGACGCTGCGCTTAAAGAAGCAATAATCGTGCTGTGCTTATTTTCTTTTTTTATCTTTTGCAAAATCTCTTCTAAATGCTTTATATCAGGTAATCCTTCTATATCAAAAGCAATTTTATGAATATGACAAAGCCCTTGTCGGTAACTTATTTCATTAGAATGATGTTCAAACCCACTTATAATAATTTGAGGGAAATTTAATGTATGCGTGTGTGCATCATAATCTTTAAGTTGTTGAAGCAAAGTAAGTTTTGGCGTGGAAGAAAGATTTTTATTTAAATGTTGTAAATGTGATAAACTGCGTGGAGGCGCATAAATCCCCATAATCTCTTGAAATTTTTTAATACTAAAACTCGCTCCACTACCCCCAGCGATGAGTATAAAATCTTTATTAAGCCCGATTGAATAGGAAATACTCTCCTTTGCCTCTGCATAAAGTCCGCTCATTAGAGCAGCATTAGAGGCTATATAAGAATGTGTATTAGCATAATAGGGTAAAATAGATTCTATACGTTTGTTGATTATCTTATAAGCAAGACCGGAAGCTGTGAAGTCAAAATAATAATGTTTAGAATCCAAAATAGTATTTGAACGAAGTTGCGAAAGCTTATCATAGCGACTATCAAGTAAAGGTGTAAAAAAATGACGAATGAGTTTAACAACCTTTGAATGCGTATGCAAAAGAGCCATTACTTTCCTTCTAAAGAAATTGTATGAAATTTTATTTTTGCCTTTTTATGCAATCTTCTACAAGCTGTTACTTTATGTATCTTTTTGCACATATGTGTATAATGATATATACAATCTCTTACCTGTGCTTGCAAAAACATTGTTATAAAACTATTGTAGGTATAAATATAAAGAATTTTAAAAATAAAAAATATATAAATGGGAAGTTTTGAGGTAATCTTTTGGATAACTTTCACTTTACTTTCCTTCTTATTTAGGATTTTTATTATACAATATTTAAGAGCAAACCATTATACAGGGTTTTGGTTTCTATAACAAAATTTTAAGTAGCAAGGAGAACACAATGAGGGAAGAGTTTGAACAATTCATTAAAGACTACAAAGCACACGTAAGTGAGCGTGATGCACAGGGTATCCCACCCCTACCTCTTAACACAACACAAACACAAAGTGCAATTGATATGTGCAAGGATACAAGCATAAGCTCTGAGCAAAAAACATTTGCCAAAGAATTACTTATACATAGAGTAAGTCCGGGCGTAGATGCTTCTGCTAAATTAAAGGCAGCATTTTTAGGAGAAATACTCTTAAAAAACAAACAGGATTGGGGATTTACTCCCAACGAGGCTGTAACTTATCTAGGCACGATGCTTGGAGGCTATAATGTAGCACCACTTATTGAGGGACTTTCTCTTAATGACAATGCGCTTGCAAAAGCTTGTGCTAATGCTCTCAAACATACACTTTTAATCTATGATAATTTTGAAAAAATCGCTGCACTTAATACACCTCTTGCTCAAGAAATTATCCATTCTTGGGCTGAAGCAGAATGGTTTAAAAATAAAGAAGGCTTAAAAGAAAAAATTAAAGTATGCGTATTTAAAGTAGATGGCGAAACAAATACGGACGATTTAAGCCCAGCTGGTGATGCTTTCACACGAAGTGATATTCCTCTGCACGCTAAGGCTATGCTTAAGAGCCGAATTGAAAATTTTGAGCAACGTATAGAATCTGCAAAACAAAAAGCAGCTCAAAATAATGCTGTTGTAGCGTATGTAGGTGATGTCGTTGGCACAGGAAGTAGCCGTAAATCTGCTTGTAACTCTATTATGTGGCATTTTGGAAAAGAGATACCATTTATACCTAATAAAAAAAGTGGTGGTATCGTTATTGGAAGCGTCATTGCTCCTATATTCTTTAATACTTGTGAAGATAGTGGTGCGCTTCCCATTGTTGCTGATGTGAGCGAGCTTAAAGATGGCGATATTATTGAGATTGACACACTCAAAGGGGAAATTATTAAAGAAGGAAAAATTGTAGCAACTTTCAAGTTAAATCCTATAACTTTGGCTGATGAGATTCGCTCCGGGGGTAGAATTCCCCTTATTATTGGTAGAGGATTAAGTGCTAGAGCAAGAGAATATCTTAAACTCGGTAAAAGTGATGTCTTCAAGGAAGCCAAACAGCCTGCTCAAAGCACAAAAGGCTATACTCTAGCACAAAAAATGGTAGGACGCGCTTGTGGAGTAGAAGGTGTGCGTCCGGGAAGCTATTGTGAGCCAAAAACGACAACTGTTGGTAGCCAAGATACTACAGGTGCAATGACACGTGATGAAATTAAAGAACTCGCCGCACTAAGTTTTGGCGCAGATTTTGTGCTTCAAAGTTTCTGTCATACCGCAGCTTATCCAAAATCAGCGGATGTAAGTTTGCACGCGACTTTACCAAACTTTATCTCTGAACGCGGCGGTGTAGCATTACGACCAAAAGATGGCGTTATTCATTCGTGGCTTAATCGTATGTGTTTGCCTGATACAGTTGGTACAGGTGGGGATTCTCATACAAGATTCCCTATTGGTATTAGCTTTCCTGCAGGAAGTGGCTTAATTGCTTTTGCGGCAGTTACAGGTTCTATGCCTCTTGATATGCCAGAATCTGTACTTGTGAGATTTAAAGGTAAGCTTAATCCGGGTATAACCTTGCGGGATTTAGTTAATGCAATTCCTTATTATGCAATTAAACAAGGGCTTTTAACCGTTGAAAAAAAGGGTAAAAAAAATATCTTTAGTGGGCGGATTCTTGAAATTGAAGGTTTGGGAGACTTAAAAGTAGAGCAAGCCTTTGAGCTTAGTGATGCAAGTGCCGAAAGAAGCGCAGCTGCGTGTAGTGTGCGTCTTAATAAAGAACCCATTATCGAATACTTAAGCTCAAATATCAAGCTTATAGAATCTATGATTGTTCAAGGTTATCAAGATGCAAAAACATTGCAACGCAGAGCTGATAAGATGAAAGAATGGATTGCAAACCCTGTGCTTTTAGAGCCAGATAGCGATGCTGAATATGCTGCTATTATTGAGATTGACCTTGCTGAGATTAAAGAGCCAATTTTGGCTTGTCCTAACGACCCCGATGATGTAGCAACTTTGAGTGAGATTCACGCTGATTCTAAACGTCCAAAAAACATTGACGAAGTATTTATTGGAAGCTGTATGACAAATATTGGACACTTTAGAGCATTTGGAGAAATTGTTAAAAATGAAGGACAGAGCAAGACGCAAATTTGGATAGCACCTCCCACAAAAATGGACGAAAAACAGCTTACCAAAGAAGGATATTTCTCGCTTTTTGGTGCAGCAGGAGCAAGATTAGAAGCACCAGGTTGTAGCTTGTGTATGGGTAATCAAGCTCGTGTCCGTGATAATGCGGTAGTATTCTCCACCTCAACTCGTAATTTTGATAATCGTATGGGTAAAGGAGCACAAGTTTATCTAGGAAGTGCTGAACTTGGCGGTGTATGTGCAATGCTTGGAAGACTTCCAAGCGCACAAGAGTATCTTGAAATTGCTCCTAAAAAGATTGATGATAAGAAAAACAATATCTATACTTATCTCAACTTCCACCTTATGCAAGACTTCGCCCTCTAGGCAGGGCTTGCTACATTTATTTTCAAAAAACAAGGCATCAATAAGTGAATCTAAAGCTTTTAAAGGGACTTTAATTCGTAAAAATATATTATTTCATTTTTTAGGGATTTGTAAAATCCAATTTGATAGAATCTTTGATTAATGATGATTCTATAATAAAGGCTTACTTTAAGGATTCACGAATGAACAACACTATACAAATTGATGTGCGAGATTTACCCTGTCCAGAGCCAGTTTTAAAAGCAAAAAAAGCACTTTTGGGCATTAATGAACATACTCTAAAGCTTCATAACTATGAAATAATTGGCAATTCACCCTCTTCTAAAGAAAATCTTATGCGTTTTTTAAATACTGAAGGTTTTGAGTTTGAAGTAGGTTTTGGACGCGATGAGCAATTTATGATTATCCTCAAAGGTAAAGCAAGTAAGCAAAATGCACATAAGGACAAAATAATCCCTAAAATGATGCTTATTAAAAATGATCGCGTAGGTGAAGGGGAACTTGGAGGTATGCTTATTAATGGCTTTATTAAATCTCTTCTTCAAACCGATATACTCCCACAAAAGATTTTTTTTGTTAATCGTGGGGTTTTACTCACTACTGATAACAAAGAAGTGGATAATACTGAAATTGTGGAAGTGCTCAAAGAGCTTGAAAAACAAGGAGTTGAAGTTTATTCGTGTGGTTCGTGTTTAAGTTATTTTTCGCTTACAGAACGACTCAAGGTTGGTATGATAGGCAATGCTATTCAAGGTGTGCAAAATATGCTTCTTGCCGATAGCCTCATTTCACTTTAGGATAATTATATGGCAGATTACCAGCTTACAAAGCATATTCAATGCGCAGGTTGAGCAGCTAAAGTAGGTCTGTCAGACCTCGCACAAATCTCTAGCCAGCTTACCCAAAAACCAAACTCTTTGCTCATTGCAGGATTTGAAAGCAATGAAGATTGCGGTGCAATGCTCTATGCACCAAATGATGAATACGCTATGCTTTCAAGTGTGGATTTTATCACACCTGTGGTTGATGACCCATATCTTTATGGACAAATCGCTGCAGCTAATGCTCTAAGTGATATTTTTGCAATGGGAGGTGAGGTCAAGAGTGCGCTTAACTTGCTTATGTGGGATAATACACATTTTGATAGTGCGGTAGCAAATGCTATTTTAAAAGGTGGGTTAAACAAAATTACAGAATCTAACGCATTACTTCTTGGCGGACATACTATTAAAGATAAAGAACAAAAATATGGCTTAGCTGTCAATGGCATAGCACACAAGAATCGTTTGTGGCGCAATCACACTGGATACATCGGCGATATGCTTGTATTAACAAAGCCTCTTGGTAGCGGGATTCTTACCACTGCTATAAAAGCTCAAATGTTCTCCCAAACAACTGAAGTAACTCAATCAATGGCTATGCTCAATCTCTATGCTGCGCGTATCGCACAAAACTACGAGATTCACGCTTGCACAGATATTACAGGATTTGGGCTTATTGGACACGCTTTTGAAATGTGTGGAGGTATAAAAAATCAAAATGAAAAAAGCATACTTTTTTATACCAAACAAATCCCACTTTTTGACAAGACAGAATCATTTTCTCAAATGGGTATCGTGCCCGGTGGCTCTTATGAAAATAAAAAAGCTTTACAATCTCAAGTGCAGATACAATGCACACTTGAAGATGATATTTTTTATTATGATGCACAAACTTCTGGTGGTCTCCTCTTTGCACTTCCTTTTAATCAAGCAAAATTATTTGTTGATGAATTACACAAAGCAGGTATCATACACGCAAATGTTATCGGTGAAATCATACCTAAAACAGAAACATCTATTGTTTTAGGATAAGATTCTTTGATTTGAAAAAAATATGTTTCCACCGATTTTAGAATCTAAGATTCTCAAACACTTTGGGAGGGCATTATGCAGTTTAATACCATAGATACTCTAGTGCGTAAGTTTTATGTGTTAAAAGAAAAGGGATTTGTAGCAAACCCAAACTACAAAGAAGATTTACAGCATATGCTCCCTCAAGAAGAATTTGCAATGTTTAATATAATGTTTGAGCAAGAAGCATTGAATAAAGCTATTGATAATATTAAACGCTCCTACACAGCTGGATTTGCTAAAAAACAATGTGTTATTAATATTTTATCAGAACCCAAAATTACCCAAATTGCTTCAGTTTTGCTCAAAGGTTCTCAAGCAAACACTCTTGAAAAAGCCATTCGCTTAAGAGAGCAAACTGATAAAGCAAGCATAATATTTTTAGAACTTATGCGCAGCATTGAAGACAAGCTTTTAACTTTCCTTACCTCACGCATAAATAATTTTCCTAGCAATACTTCACCTGATAACTTTACACAAACCCTTGCCCGAAAAGAAATTAGTCTTAGCAATGCAGCACGATATTTTGGTGGAGATTTTGAAAAAGCATATCTTGATGATAAAGGTGCAGGCAAAACATATTTTGATTTTCTTACCTGCCAAGTGCTCGCTAAACATAAATTTATGCACACTGAAGATGTTCAACGTCTTTTGCTTGTTTTTATTTGGAACTCAATTCCAGCCTTTTTAAGCAAAACGCGTTTTACTTCAGTAGGAAGTGTGCATTAATAAAAGTTTTAATTCATTGCAAACGCTTTGCTAAAATAGAATGTGTCATATCACTTAAATAAAATTCTTCATTTATATCAATATCACTTAATCTACAAGGTTTCCCTTCTTTACTTATTTGTGCATACCCACGAGTGGAAAGTGAGTGTGGATTCAAAGCATTAAACACCTCCAACATACGCTCATATTCATATTGACATTGCTGCAGTTTCTCCTCACACCGAGCATTAAGAGATAAAAATATATGTTCATATTTTAGCATTTTATCCTCAAGTACTGCATTCATAGAATCTCGCATCATTTGTTGAAAAATATTGATTTGCTCAACCTTAGCGCAATAGCGCTGCTCAAAATTATAAAGCTTAAAATATTCTCGCATTCGCTCTAATGCTTGACTTTTAAGCACAAATTGCTGCTTAAGGGCATAAAAATAACTATTCATTATTTCATCAAGCACACGCAAATATTCGTTTTTGTCAGGCAAAAGTATTTCCATAGCCGCTGAAGGCGTAGGAGCTCGCACATCAGCGACAAAATCACTTATAAATACATCAACCTCGTGTCCTACAGCAGAAATAATAGGTGTGCGTGCAGAATAAATGGCATCTGCTACGCATTCTTCATTAAATGCCCACATATCCTCCATACTTCCTCCACCTCTCCCTAAGACAATAACATCAAAGCTTTCAGATGTGCCAAAAAAACTATCAGCTCGTTTTAGATTCTCTACTATAGAATCTTTTGCTCCTTCACCTTGCACAAGTGTATTAAAAAGCGTAATATGCACAAGATTCCAACGCTTATGAGCTACTTTGAGCATATCCTCTTTTGCCGCACCTGTGGCAGAAGTGAGCAAAGCAATACGTTTGGGGAAGCGTGGTAAAGGCTTTTTATGAGCAGATTCAAAATAACCCTTTGCGCCAAGCTTTGTCTTAAGGGCTTCATACGCTTGAGAGAGTTCGCCTAAACCTGCAAGTGTGATACTTTTACAAAGAATCTGATATTCTCCTTTGGGCACATAGACACTAAGTGAGCCCATTATAAGCACACTTTGTCCTACTTCAAGCTTTATTTTCAAGTTACGCGCATTGCCTTTAAACATCACACAACGCACGCTTGAGCTTTCATCTTTAAGAGTGAGATAAATATGTCCACTTGTATGAATTGTTACATTACTTATTTCGCCACGCACACAAATATCCATAAAAGTAGATTCTAAAATACTTTTAATTTGTGCGTTAATCTCACTTACTTCTAAAGCTCTCACTCCATCTCCTCAAAACAATTAAATCATTCTATCACATTAGAACTTTTAAAGACTTTTTGCTACAATAGCATTATCCCAACACAATAAGGTAAGTTATGCAAAAAATAAGTAATGAAATATTCCTATGCAGTATTTGCAATGTTAGCTCTGGAGATTGTCCAGAAGATTGCAAATACTGCACCCAAAGTGCGCATTATGGCACACAGATTCAAAGATACAAAAACAAAAGCATTGATAAAATTGTGCAAGAAGCAAAAACATTGCGCGAATATGGTGCATTAGGATTTTGCCTTGTAACCGCAGGACGCAGTTTAGAATCCCAAAAATGTGAATATATTGCTAAAGCTGCAAGTGCAATTAAAAAAGCGGATTTAGGCTTACATATTATCGCGTGCTGTGGTAGTGCAGATGTAGATTCTCTTAAATACCTTAAAACCAATGGCGTGGATAGTTATAATCACAATTTGGAAACTTCTAAAGAGTTTTTTCCACACATTTGCACTACACACACTTGGAAAGAGCGATTTGAAACCTGCGAAAATACTCTTAAAGCAGAGCTAGGACTATTATCTGGAGGCATTTTCGGCTTAGGTGAAAGTTGGGGAGATAGAATAGAACTGCTTAAGCATTTACAGATCCTCTCCCCTCATACATCTCCCCTTAATTTTTATATCGCTAATGAATCTCTACCTTTACCTATGCAAACTCTTAGCCCACAAGAAGCACTAGAATGCGTAACTCTTGCGCGTGAATATCTCCCAAATACACGCTTAATGATTGCGGGAGGGCGAGAGGCAGTCTTTGGTGATAACCAAAAGCCACTTTTTGAAGCAGGAATTAATGGCGTGGTGCTAGGCGATTACCTCACCACTGATGGCAAAGCACCTAAAGATGATGTAGCAATGATAGAATCTTATGGCTATGTCGCTGCGACAAACTGCCACTAAGGAGATTCTCTATGCCATCTATCCAAAAAGAACAGCTTGTTGCCAATCTTTGGTGCAAATCACGTAGCCTTTTTGATATATTATGGAATAAGATAAAAAGTATTTGGGATTTTGTCGCCGACAAAGAATTAAGCTTTTATGCAGCTTCGCTTAGTTTTTACACAGTTTTTGCAATTATTCCACTTTTAATGATTGTTTTTTCTATTGTAATGAATCTACCTAATTTTCAATCTCAAATTGAGCAAATCCGCACACTCATACTTTCTAATATTCTACCCACGCATACTGATGTGATTTCTAGCTATCTTGATACTTTTATGAAAAATAGCTCGGCACTAGGTATGATGGGGCTTGGATATACGCTTGTAGCATCTATAATGTTTTTTCGCAATTATGAATACATCGCAGCAAAAATGTTTAATTCAACACCTCGCAAGTTTTTTGATTCTCTTCTAATGTATTGGACGATGATTACGCTTTTCCCAATAGTGCTTGCTTTTTCAATTTATTTTAGCGGCGAAGTGCAAAAAACACTCAAAGGCACAGCAGATTTAAGCCTTTTATTTGACTTGATACCTTATTTGCTTACGTGGGCTATGTTTTTCTTGCTCTTTAAGCTCTCTGCAAACAAACCTCTTAAGCTTCTTGCACTCTTTAGTTCAAGCCTATTAACCACAAGTGTATGGCTACTCACAAAATGGGCTTTTGTATATTATGTATTTTACAATCAAACCTATAAAAGCGTATATGGGCCTATTGCTATTTTTCTTTTTATGATGTTATGGATTTATGTATCGTGGTTTGTATTACTCTATGGAATGCGCTTTTGCGAAGGCTTTGGCACAAATTTTGGCAAAAAGCTTGAAGAAAAATATGGTATCAGCACCACAGAAGTATAACTCTATTAAAAGGGTGGAGGCATTTGCCCCCATTAAAGAATCTAAGCAACTCTTAGAAGCTTAAAATATAACGCGCACCAACATTATAAATATGTGAGCCTGTTTGTTTAGCGCCTGTTATTCTATCATTTTCTAATGTCGTATCTATAAAAGGCACACGAGCTACAACTTCTATGCCGTGATGTTTGCCAAATTGACTTCTTAAACCAGCATTAAGTGCGACATTAAAACCTGTTTTTGCCTTAAAATCTTCATTATTTTTTGCAGCCCAAGTATTTGCACCAACGCCTACACCCACAAATGCACCTAGATTCACACTTTCACTCGCCACTACATTATAAAGCATATCTGCATTTAGTCCATAATTCATTATAATTTTTGGTTTTAAGTCATTCTTTTGTTCTGCATTTGAATAAGCAAAGTTTATATAATAACGCATACCAAAAGCAGGAGTAAGAAATGATTTATACCCAACGATAGTCTCAAAGCTCAAGCCATCAAGCTTTGTTTTCGTGTTATTAGATTTGATTTCGCTTTGCCCATAACCTGTGCCAACACCAATGAATAATCCACTTTCTTCTGCTATTCCATTAGAAGCTATAAAAGTCAAAGATAAAGCTAAACTTGCTGCGCATTTTTTCATCTATTGTACCACCTTTTATTGATATTTTGCATTAAATGCATACCTGATTTTACCCCCCTGCCCACCGATTTTTGCTTAAAAGCAAAAAATTTTGAACAGAAAAGCTAAGTTATATTTAAAATTGTAACATTACACTATTTTTGGGATTTTGGTTTTAATTTTTATGCAAATGCTATTTTTGCTGCTCGCTCAAGAAGTTCTTTTGCACCTTTATCAATAAATTTTTGTGCAAATGCTATACCTAGATTCTCGCTTGCATTTATATCATCTATATTTATAGAATCCTCGACACTATCTTGTAATACTTCACTTCCATCAGGCAATCCTACTATAGCTTGAAGTGTGAGTTTATTATTGCTAAATTGTGCATACACGCCTATTGGCACTTGACACCCACCCTCTAATGTCCTCACAAAAGCCCTTTCTGCACTCACACAAAGCGCACTCTGCTTATCATTAAGCACAGCAATTCTATCAAAAAATATAGAATCCTTACGCATTTCTATTCCAAGCGCACCCTGCCCCATCGCAGGTATCATAAAATCTAAGGGCACGATATAACGCACATCTTGTGTATTGATTTTAAGCCTATTCACTCCTGCTTGAGCGAGGATAATTGCATCAAATGCACCATTATGGAGTTTCTCTAGTCGTGTTTGCACATTGCCACGCAAACTTAATGTATCTAAATCAGAGCGATATTTTTTAATCTGCATTGAGCGGCGTAGGGAAGTTGTCCCTACTTTTGCTCCTTGTGGTAAAGCATTAAGATTGGGATAATTTACACTCAAAAAACAATCATTTGCACTCTCACGTTGAGTAATAGCTGCTAAATCGAGTTCAGGCACAAATTCTACAGGCACATCTTTGAGGCTATGCACAGCCAAATCAATATCTTTGCTTAAAAGCATTTCTTCTAACTCTTTAGTAAAAAGCCCCTTTCCACCTATTTTTGCCAAAGGCACATCAAGAATTTTATCACCACGAGTTTTAATAATTTGTATGCGAGATTGCAAACCACATTGAGCTTTAAGGCAAGACTTGATATATTCAGCTTGCCATAAAGCCAATATACTTCCACGTGAGCCAATAACTAGCTCTCTATCTGCTCCGCTCTGCTTTGCCATATCCACTCCTTATGCTATGATTTTGAGAATCTCTTCAAGCAATATTTCTTTATCAGTGGCACAAAGCTCATATTTTTTTAAGCCTTCGCGTTTAATCAACTCTACTTTGCCCTCATTTAAACCCTTACCTACAATCAAAGCAGAATGAAAACCAAGCAATTCAAAATCTTTCATCTTCACACCAAATCGCTCATCTCGCTCATCTAACAAAACATCAATGCCACACGCACTCAATATCTCATATAAAGCACTACCAAAATCATTTTGCACAGAATCTTTAGTGTTTGAAATAATAATGGCTATATCAAAAACACTCACTTCTTTGCTCCATATACAGCCTAAATCATCGCTTTTTTGCTCTAATATCGCAGGCAAAATACGCGAGATTCCAAAGCCATAGCAGCCCATAATAAGCGGTTGTGTCTTGCCATCGTTATCCAAAAATTGCGCATTCATTGCACGCGAATATTTATCACCTAATTTAAAAATATGTCCAACTTCTATACCTTTAGTATAATAAAGCTCTTGGGCACACTTAGGACATAAATCTCCCTCTTTACTTTGAGCTATATCGGCATATTCTAAGCCTTCAAATGTGCTTAAATCTACACCCACGAAATGATAATCCTTCTCATTTGCTCCGCAGATGAGATTTGAGGCGTCCCTTAAACTCTCATCAAAATAGATATGTGTAGCTTGAGTAATATGACGCAACCCATAAGCCCCAATAAATCCTACTTCCAATCCAGCTGCTTGAATCTCCTCTACACTCGCATCTTCTAAGGCAAGATAACAATTTGTATGTTTATTTATGGCATTGAGCATTTTTGTTTCTTCACCCTCATCATCACCACGCACAAAAAAATACACCAATTCACTTTCATTATTTGCTTTGATTGCTTTTTTTACTATTGCTTTGATTGTCCAAAACTTATCAACCTTAAAAAATGCGCTTAAAGATTCTATATTCTTTATATCAGGAGTAAAAAATCGTGCAAAAGCTGCCTGGGGTGCATTGCTATCATATTTTATTTCATTTGGACGCGGAGCAGTGCGTGGCGCTCTTTTACTTGCTTCAATATTTGCACCATATTCACAACCCTTACATACGACAATAGTATCCTCTCCGCAAGGCGCTAATACCATAAATTCTTTACTTCCGCTTCCACCAATTGCTCCAGAATCTGCCTCTACAACTTTAAACTCTAAGCCCATTCTTTGCAAAATCCTTTTATATGTCGCCTCCATAACATCAAACTCTCTATTCAAATCTGCATAATTACTATGAAAACTATATCCATCTTTCATAATAAACTCACGCCCACGCATAAGTCCAAATCGCGGACGCAGTTCATCACGAAATTTACTATGAATCTGATAAAGATGAAGCGGGAGTTGCTTATAGCTTTTAATCGTATTTTTTGCAATATGCGTTATGACTTCCTCGTGCGTAGGTCCAAGCACAAATTCATTCTCTTTTCTATCTACAAAACGCAAAAGCTCCCTGCCATATTGTTCATAACGCCCAGATTCTCTCCATAGCTCTGCAGGAGTAACAAATCCCATAAGAATCTCTTGTGCACCACTCTTGTCCATTTCTTCTTTAACAATAAAGCGCACTTTATCAAGGAGTTTTTTGCCAAGGGGTAAAAAATTATAAATACCACTGCCGATTTGCTGTATAAAGCCCCCACGAATAAGATATTGATGACTTTTAAGCACTGCATCTTTAGGAGATTCTTTAAGAGTATTTACAAAAAGTTGTGAAAACCTCATAGTATTCCTTTAAAAAATGGTGTCTTTCTCACATTTATAGCCATTAAGCATAACAACATCATCACTAATATCAAACACATTTTTCATTGCTTCAATAATAGGGTCGCCTTGAGGATTCTCACTTGCTTGCTTGAGCCGTATTGTTGGTTGATGCAAAAAGGTATTAAAAGCTCCGTGCAAAATCTTCTCTACATTTTGTTGATACGAAGCAGGTAAAAATCCTTTTTTTACCGCTCTATCAAGCTCTTTGAGGGCAGATTGTTTGGCAAGATAACGAATATGTTTAATGATAGGGTCAATCCCCAAAGTTTGAAGCCATTTAAAAAATTCTACACTATAACGTTCAAGAATCTTTTGTGCTTTTTTTGCACTATCTTCACGCGCATTTTTATGCTCTTGCACAATTTCTTCCAAATCATCAACACAAAAAATATGTAAATTTTCCATTTGTATATTTTCTATATCACGCGGCAAAGCCAAATCAAACCACCATCTTTGCTTTTGGCTCACTTGCACCATCTTTGATTGAATAATACAATTTGGAGCACTCGTAGCGCTAAAAAGCACTTCATATTGCCCTAAAAGTTGCTCTAAATGCTCCCAAGATTCTATATTTATACTAGAGTCAAGTTCTAAGGCAAGTTTGCGTGCATTTTCTTTTGTGCGACTAACAAGTGTAATTTGAGCGTTAGCATTTTGGAGATGCTTACACGCAAGACGCCCCATTTCGCCACTGCCGATAACTAAAACAGGCAGATTCTCTAAAGTTTTATCACACAAAGCAAGTTTTTGTTCTGCCATACGCACTGCCGTAGAAGCTACCGATACACTATGAGCTGAAATATCTGTCTCTTTTCGCACGCTTGCAGCACACTTAAAGGCAAAGTGCATAAGACGAGTCATATCTTTGGCACAAAGCGCATTCTCAAAGGCAAGTTTATAAGCAAGCTTAAGTTGTCCTGTAATCTGTGTCTCACCTATAACCAAACTATCAAGGCTTGAAGCCACACTAAAAATATGATAAATCGCATATTGGTTTAAACGCATAAGTGCAATATTTTTTATATCCTCTAATGCTATATTCTTATGTGTGCAAAAACATTCATAGATATGTTCTCTTGCTCTTTTTTTATCAATCATACTTACATAAAGCTCCACACGATTACAAGTGCAAAGTAAAATACTCTCCCTAATACTATCGCATACATTAATCTCTTGCAAAAATGGCACAATCTCTTCTTGGCTAAAACTCAGTTTCTCACGCGTAGCAATATCTACATTTTTGTGTGAAAAACTTACCACCATATATTGCACTTCCATTTTTTCTTGCATTCTATCCTCCCTAAAATGTCCTCTCAATCATTTGTGTAACAATATCTTTAAGCTTCTCATTGCCCTCATTTACAATAGATTGAATGGCTTTATTAGCATAATATTGAGCATCTGCGACACTTTGAGCGATGATATTATATTTTTGCAATTGCATTCTTATCCACGCTTGTTTTTCCTCATTAAGATGCACACCATAGCACTCAAGCAATTTTGAACGCTCATCTGCATTTAAATGTTCATATAAATACATATAAGGAAGAGTCGTTTTACCTTCTTTAAAATCACTCATTGAAGGCTTACCAAGTGTTTGGGAATCTTGAGTGATATCTAAAATATCATCAATTATTTGAAAAGCAATGCCTAAATTTTCACCATAGATTCTATAAATATTTTTATTTAAACCCTTTAAAATCGCACCACATTCCGCAGCAGCCACAATAAGTGCGGCTGTTTTATCTGCACACATACGAATATATCGCTCCTTATCTGTATGAAAAGAAAGTGAAAGTTTTACATCTTCAATTTCACCCACAGAAAGCCGAACAACAGCTGAAGAAACACTTTGAGCTAATCTGACATCAAGACAGCTTAGCTCATAAAATGCCTTAGAATAAAGCACATCGCCCAGCATTATGGCATTTTTATTACCAAAAGTAGCATTAATAGATGGAATACCGCGTCTTGTAAGAGATTCATCAATCACATCATCGTGCAAAAGTGAGGCACTTTGTATCATTTCAATTAAGGCACACACTCTTAAAGCATCTTCGTTCATATCACTAATAGAAAGCAAAAGTTTGCTACGAAGCATTTTCCCATAACTTAAATGTCCATATAAAGCATTTACTTCTTCATTTTTACACTCTTGGACGTAAGTATGAATATATGCCTTAATGCGTTCAAGTGCAAATTGTATATTCACGATGCTTGTCCTTGAGTAGTATCTTCTTCTGCCTCTTCGTCTTCTTTTTTATCTTTACTTGGCGAAATGCTCTCATCAAGCACTGCTGCACCTTGCCCCTCAATATAGAGCTTTAAATGTGCTTTTTTATCCTTATCAGCAAATTCCTTAAAATACATAATTAAATGTGGGTCATCTTTTTGTGAGCTATTGCCTCTTCCAAGTGATATTTTATAAGCATTGCGTTGATAATCTGTATAGAGAAGCACTTGATGATTAAATTTATCATAACGAATATGAAGTATAAGCCCATAATTTTTATAAAGTGTCCAACGAAACTCAAGTTCTTTTTGCACTGCACCTACACTAAAGTTAGCCTTATAAACTTGCTCTTTTTCAAGTGATAAGTCTTTTTCCCACGCCCAAATAGGAGCTAGGGCATACGCCGCACAAGAAAGCAAAAAAGGAGTAAAAAATAAAAAGATTTTATTCATAATTGCCCAATATTTTTGCCATTGATTCTATGGCAAGATTATCTTTTGCCACACGCAATGCTTCCTTATGAGTCTCATCAAAACGATAATTGACAAATGCAGATTCTATATCTATACCTTGATGTTCTAAAAGTGCTTCATATACAGCTATACGTTCTAACAAAGCCTCAAGCTCCAATCCTACTAAAGTAGGCGAAGCATTAAGGATAATCTCTTGCCACTTTTGCAATGGCGTGCCCTCAAAAAATGCGTCCATAAACTACTCCCTCTTTGATTTAATAGAATCTAATCTTGTTAAAACCGCTTGAGCGTGAGCAGATAAAGATTCACTTTGAGCCAAAAGTGCGCAAGATTCCCCAACTTCTTCTAATGCAGTAGCTGAAAAAGCAATAATTGAACTTTTTTTCATAAAATGCTCCACTCCAAGCGGTGAAAAGAAACGCGCACTTCCGCCTGTGGGAAGCGTATGATTAGGACCCGCAAGATAGTCTCCAATGGGCTCACTTGAATGCTCTCCTAAGAAAATGGCTCCTGCGTGTTTAATATAAGGAAGCGTATCAAATGGAGTGGTTGTAAGAACTTCTAAATGTTCGGGAGCAATGGCATTAGCAATCTCTATACTTTCTTGTAAATTGCGCGTATATATCATAACTGCACGATTTTTAATACTCGCTCCTGCAATCTCTGCTCTAGGCATTGAGGGTAAAATCTGTTCAATATGTTTTTGCACAGATTCTATAAGTGGGGCACTATCGCTTATGAGTATGGAACTTGCCATTTCATCGTGTTCAGCTTGGGAAAGCAAATCATAGGCAATGTAAAGCGGATTAGCTTGAGAATCTGCAATAATTGCTATCTCGCTTGGACCTGCAACCATATCAATATTTACCTCGCCAAAAACAAGTTTTTTGGCACAAGCAACAAAAATATTGCCCGGACCAGTAATAACATCAACTTTAGGAATCTCTTTGCACCCATAAGCCATAAGCCCTATGGCACTCGCACCACCAACCTTATATACTTCAGTAATACCACACAAATGTAATGCTGCAAGCACAAGGGGATTAGCTTGATTATGCGGTGTAGGAGAACACACAACAATCTCTTTAACTCCTGCAACAATCGCAGGAATAGCA
Organism: Helicobacter hepaticus ATCC 51449; assembly: GCF_000007905.1. NCBI lineage: Bacteria > Pseudomonadati > Campylobacterota > Epsilonproteobacteria > Campylobacterales > Helicobacteraceae > Helicobacter > Helicobacter hepaticus. Next base: position 1,647,561 of record NC_004917.1, on the reverse strand, counting down.
TTCATCAAAAGTGAGCTTGGGTAAGCTGCTTTACCACCGGGAATGTATAATCCTGCACGCTCCATTGGAGTAAATTTTGAGCCAAGTATGTTTCCATTTTCCTCACAATCAATCCAACTTTGCATTTTTTGTTTGCGATGAAAAGCATAGATTCTATCATAAGCAAGATGAAGTGCAGATTTTAATTCTGAAGAAAGCTGATTATAGGCATTAAGACACTCTTTTGGCGAGATACGCAAATCTTCAAAACTTTTTACCTCCCATTTATCAAAACGAGCAATATGCTTCTTTAGAGCATCTAAGCCCTCTGTGCGAATCTCATCAAGCAATTCTTGCACAAGAGATGAAACTTCTTTCATATCCATTTTTCCACGAGATAAGACTTGTTGAAATTCATTTGCAAACTCTGGCAAACGCACATCAAGATATTTCATTATTTTCCCCATAATCAAAAATAAATGAGAATTATATACATTAACTCTAAACAAACAAATTACATTTATAATACCCTTTTAGGGTTTTTTAAGCTTCTAAAAAGCTACTGTGTTTTAGATTCAAATTTCATCAAAAGGCAAATGAAGCGTTTGGGCTGTTTTTAAACGACATTCATTAAAATGAGTGATATTTTCCTCAAGAGAACGATTATAAGAAGGCACCATTTCAGCAAGCTTATCTTGCCAAGCGCTTGTTTTCATTTCATCACCAAAGCAACGTTTAAGCACTTCTAACATAATATCTACCACCGTTGAAGCTCCCGGTGAAGCTCCAAGTAATGCTGCAAGAGAGCCATCGCTAGAAGTAATCACTTCCGTGCCAAATTGCAAACTTCCTCTACCATTTTTATCTTTTTTAATTACTTGCACCCTTTGCCCTGCAAACTGCGCATTCCAATCTGGAAACTGCGCCGCAGGGAAAAATACTTCAAGCTTACGCATACGCATTCTATCAGTTGAGAGAATCTGCTTAATAAGGTAAATTGTCAATGGCACATTGTCAATACCTGCTTGAATCATAGGAATAAAATTATTTAAACGGATTGATGAGGGAAAATCAAAAAAACTTCCTTTTTTAAGAAATTTCGTATTAAATCCTGCATAAGGCCCAAAAAGCAATTCTTTTTTGCCCCTGATAATACGCGTATCTAAATGTGGCACAGACATAGGCGGGTCGCCAATAGATGCTTTACCATAAATCTTAGCATTATGTTTTTCAATAATTTCGCGATTATTACATATAAGCCATAAACCACCCACAGGGAATCCACCATAGCCACGCCCTTCGGGTATGCCACTTTTTTGCAAGAGCGGAAAAGAACCTCCCCCCGCACCTAAAAATACAAATTTTGCCTTTACTTGTTTTCTCTCATAGCTTTTAGTATCAATAACATCTAATAACCATATATTGCCCTCTTTGGTTAAATCACGCACTTTATGATGAGTATAAACATCAAAACCCTCTTTTTGGCTTAATTTTTCTCCAAACTGCCGTGCAATTTCACCAAAATCAACATCACTTCCACCAGCCATATAAGTAACTGCCATCTTTTGTGTCTCGCCTCGTCCCTCAAGTAAAAGTGGTGCCCATTCTTTAATCTGCTCTCTATCTTCAGTATAAATCATATTTTTAAAAAGCGGAGAATCTTTAAGTGTTTCATAACGTTTTTTCAAATAAGGCACAATATCATCAACGACAAAGCTCAAATGCGGCACAGGATTCAAAAAAGTATGAGCACCTTTGAGAATCTGCTTTCTAATACAATATGCCCAAAATTCTTTACTTAATTCAAATTGCTGATTAATCTTTAATGCTTTTGAAACATCAATACTGCCATCTTCTTTTTGTGGCGTATAGTTAAGCTCACAAAGTGCTTGATGTCCTGTTCCTGCATTGTTCCATACCGAACTACTTTCAGTAGCTAAATCCTCAAACATTTCATACACGCTGATATGTAAAGAAGGTTTGAGCTCCCTTAGCATTGCTGCCAAAGTCAAACTCATTATGCCTCCACCTACTAAGACTACTTCAGAATCCTCACTCATTCCCTCACTCCTTCTTAATACCCACGCTCTGGGCTAGGTTTTAAAAACCTTAAATATGCTTGCGCTATTGGGGATTATGCTTTTTGCTCTCATTTAGCCTTTCTTATGGTAAGATATTTTTGTAAATAACCCCTTAAAAAGTAAAGCAAAAGAATAACTTTGTTACTAAAATAAATTTTTTAAATCACTTTTACGCATTTATACCTTCACTCCTACATAGAGTGTAGAAATATTAGCACTATATCCTTTAATAAAATAACTTTTCACTCCCCTCTGTAAGAGTTTATTTGCAAGTTCTTCGCTGCTTACAAAACCCTCAATAGAATTTGGTAAATACTTATAGGCTCCATAATTACGAGAAATAATCCCCCCCACTACAGGAAGAATCTTGCGCGTATAAAAGCGCATAAATATATCAAGTAACCCTCTAGGCTTGTTGTTCATAAATTCTAAAATTACAAGAACACCCCCACTTTTAAGCACACGCACAAATTCATCAAGTGCTTTATCAAGCTCTACGACATTGCGTAATCCATAAGCAATTGAGAGAATATCTACACTTTGGGATTCTACACATAATGCCTTTGCTTCGCCAATATCAAGCATTAAAGTATCAGATGTAAAAAATGGTGTAAGTTTCTTTCTAGCTACATCAAGCATACCACTAGAAGGGTCAATTCCACGCATTTGTGTGATATGTTTATGTGCCTTTTGTGCCTCATTATGCCAATGCAATAACATATCACCTGTGCCACACGCCACATCAAGCACACACTGAATTTCATCTTTGCCCAAAGCCTCATAAGCTTTCTTGCAAGCCTCTTTACGCCAACTCACATCAATACCCAAACTCATCACGCGATTTGCCCTATCATAGCTCGGAGCAATATCATTAAACATATTTACAATTTGTTCTTGTTTTTCACTCATTTTTACTCCTTCCTACTTGCAAACACGCCATTTGCTCACGCACAAAAGATTCAAGCACCTCAATTTGATGACAAGTTTGTGTTACTGCTGTGCCACCAAGAGTATTACGTGCATTCATAGAATACTCTAAACACAGCACAGCTTTTACACCTTGTTTAATCCGAGAATCTACACCCATAATCTCTTTTTCGGATAAATCGCTTATATCTACACCTTTGCTCTCTGCATACGCTACGACTTGCCCGGTGATATGATGTGCATCACGGAATGCCACACCACACTCACGCACTAAAAAATCTGCCAAATCAGTAGCACTCAAATGTCCAATTTTCGCCATTTTATACATATTTTCAGGGTGAATACTCATAGTTTTAAGACATTCTTTGAGGATTCTAAGGCAAAGCCCCACATTTTTAAGTGCATCAAACACGCCCTCTTTATCCTCTTGCGTATCTTTATTATAAGCAAAGGGTAATCCTTTCATTACACAAAGCAGTCCCATAAGCTCCCCATACACGCGCCCACTCTTTCCGCGCAAAAGTTCAGGCACATCAGGATTCTTTTTTTGTGGCATTATAGAGCTTCCCGTAGCATATTCATCACTTAAAGAGATAAATTTAAATTCCGAGCTACTCCACAGCACAAGCTCCTCTGCCACACGAGAAATGTGCATCATTATCATAGAAAGGGAATAAAGCATATCAAGGGCAAAATCTCTATCACTTACTGAATCCATTGCATTAAGCGTAGGTTCGTCAAACCCTAACTCTTGGGTAAGGAAGATTCTATCATTGCCATAAGGTGTGCCTGCTAATGCACCACTACCAAGCGGACATTTATTATTGCGCGTATAATCACTCAATAATCGTTCCACATCTCGTTTAAAATTACACGCCCACGCTACAAGAGCAAAACCAAAATTAATCGGTTGTGCGTGTTGTAAATGCGTCATACCCGGCATAATCGTGCTAGTATGCACTTTTGCTATTGCAAGGATAGATGCCATAAGCTCTAAAAGCAAATTAACAATCTCCTTATTGCTTTTTAACACATATAACCTAAAATCAAGTGCCACTTGGTCATTACGGCTACGCGCAGTATGAAGCTTTTTACCTACATCACCAATAAGTGCAGTAAGAGCAGATTCTATTGCCATATGTATATCTTCATCACTTGCATTAAATACAAACTCACCTCTACTAATGCGCTGTGCAATAATTTCAAGTCCATTGATAATTTCTTGTGTTTCTTCCTCACTCAAAACGCCAATTTTATGAAGCATTTTTGCGTGAGCTTTTGAACCTTTTATATCTTCTTGCCATAGCTGCTTATCAAAGAAAATTGAAGCGTTAAATTCCTCTAAAAGCGCGCTTGAATCTAATTCAAAGCGTCCTCCCCATAATTTTGCCATTTATCATCTCCTAAAATGGCTTACACACTGCCAAAAAGACAATCACAATAACTAAAAGTGTGGGAATCTCATTAAAGATTCTAAAAAATGTATGGCTTTTGGTGCAAGTGCCTTTATCTAAAGTCTTAATAAAATATCCACATACAAAATGATAAATCACAAATAAAAGCACAAATATAAGCTTAATATGAAGCCACAAGCCAGAATCAGCCACTTTAAATAATGCAGGATTAAGTGCTATCATCACTCCTCCGCTAAGCAGAGTAAGCACTAATGCGGGCAAACCAATATATTTATACAGCCGCATTTCTTGGAGCTTGACAATTTCTACAAACTCCAATTTATCCGCATATTGCGCGTGATAAACAAATAATCGTGGGAGATAAAAAAACATTGCCATCCACGAAATGAGCGCTACAATATGCAACACTTTAATATACAAATACTCCATTGCCTTGCTCCTTTAATTTATTTGGGATTTGCTATGAAAACAAAGTTGTTATTATACATTGTTTTAAACATTTCAAGGTATTTCTTTTCTCCTTGAACCCTCACTTGCACGCCAAAGGGCAAAAAAGCCTCTTTTTCAAAACATAATCCTAACTTTTTAGCCTCATATTCGCATACAGAAAGTGCAGAATAAGCAATTTGTAACTCAAAAGTCTCCGCGTGTATGTAATCAACGAGTAATCCCTGCATTTTAGCAGATTCTATTGCATTTTGCACTGCATTTGTATAAGCTCTCACCAAACCGCCAACACCTAATAATGTGCCACCAAAATATCGCACTATTACCACGCCTACTTCAACAAGCTCCTCTCCACGCAATACATTTAGACTTGGCGTGCCACTACTTCCCCTTGGTTCTTTATCATCATCAAAAGATTCTAGAATCTGCCCATATTCATTATAATGCCTACTCGCACTCACAAAATGCACAGCCTTTGGGTGCTGCTCTTTTAAACTTGATAAGCTTTCATTAAATTGCGCAAAAGGAAAAAGAAAGCTTAGAAACTTTGAACCTTTGCTTTCAAAACTGCCTATTGCTTGTATTGGCATTTGTTTTGTTGCTTGTGAGGCAAGAGTTTTCATCTGCGCAAATAATAAGTTGCGTGCTCACCTTTTAAACGCATTTCTTTACCCTCTTTTTCTATGACAAATTCCCCCTCCAAAGAGCGCACAAACCAAAATTCATATCTACTACTTTCGCTTGGGTGGCAAAGTCGGCGAGACGCTCCGCTAGCACTTACTTTAAGTTTTTTACCCCTTAGTGCAAATGTAGCAAAATAATTATTGCACACACTCACACCAAAAATACGATTTTCTTCAGTATCAAAGCTCATAGTTGATTGAGCCTCTTTCCAAATAGGTTCAAACTCCTGCCCGTCTTTAAGTGTAAATTTATACACATACCATTGTTTCTCATCTTCTAAAAGTGAATCTTTATATTCTTGTGTGATAAGATTCACAAAACATCCACTCATAGTTAATGCCACAAGCACAACTAAAGCTCCTTTTATGAAAGATTTGTATGTCATTTTCACCCCATTTATATTGATTGAGCATTATTATAAGCCATTTATAAGCGTGCCATTATAGAATCTCAATGCAAACAAATGCACATTATAAAAACATAAGGAGAGCAAATGCGCATTGATTTACACAATCACACAAGCCTTTGTCATCACGCTACAGGCACGATGAGAGAATATGTGCAAAAAGCACTTGCGCAAAATATTAATGTATTTGGATTTTCTTGTCATTCCCCTATGGCATTTGATGAAGCCTATCGTATGAGCGTGCAAGAACTGCCTTTATACTGCGAGGAAGTGCGTGCCTTGCAAGAGGAATTTAAAGATAAAATTGAGATTCTTTGTGCGCTAGAGGTGGATTATATCCTCCATAGAGAGGATTTATTAGAATCTTGCATATTAGAATATCCCTTTGATTATCTCATTGGTTCAGTGCATTTTTTAGGCACTTGGGGATTTGACAACCCCGCATTTATTGGCGAATATGCTAAGGTGGATATGAAAGAGTGCTGGAAGCAATATCTTAAATCTATTGAGAGTATGGCACAAAGTGGATTGTTTCAAATTGTGGGGCATTTTGATTTACTTAAACTTTTTGGACATAATATTCCGCCCTCTTGTGAAATAGAGCTTACTTTAGCTTTAGAATCTATTGCTGATAATCATCTTGCACTAGAGCTAAACCCTGCAGGGTGGCGCAAACCTATTAATGAAGCCTATCCAAGCAAATCTATTTTACACAAAGCACATAAGAAAGGTATTCCTATTACATTCGGTTCAGATGCACATAGCATAGAACATATCGGATTTAAATATGAGGATTTATGCGCCTTAGCCAAAAGTGTGGGGTATAACTCTGCGTTGTATTTTAGACAAAAACAACCTCAAAGTATTAGATTCTAAAGATTTGATAAAGTATAAAGAACAAGTAAAATCTAAGAAAAACTAAATACTTTCAATCAAATACACAACGTATAATAAAGCAAAAAAAGAAAGAGTGAACTTCTAAGAGAAAGTCTCCAAAGCCTAAGGCTTATGCCCTAAGCTTTGATTATTAAAGGAGAGGGGATTAAAGAATTAGAAATCCCATTTAAATCGTGTAGCAGCAACCACACCTGTTCGTTTATATTGTGCATTTGCTACTCTTTCACTACCTGAAAGCCCATAATAAGCTATTTGAGGAGCAAAAGTGAAGTTTGCATTGACTTTATAAGGGAGATTGATAAACGCAGAATATCCGTGTAGTTTTCCATAACTACTAACTGATGTTCCACCTGTTGTTGCTTGACCATCACCATTAAATGTTGCTTGATATCCTGCACCAATTGCAAGAGATAAATCACTGCTTAATTTTGTGCCAAACTCTACAAGCCCACCTGTTCTTATTGCATTAAGCCCAATATCAGTGTCAAGAGGGTTAAGTAAATAGCCACCTCCATTATATGTAGTGTTTTGCTCACCATAAAGATGTCCATTTTTACCATAATGTGCGAGCACAGAGATATATGCGTTACCAAAAGTAGGTTTTAACCCAGCCCATACGTGCCACGCATTAGCTCCAGCCAATGGGCTGGGAGTAGTTAGATTATTAAGCCCATTAAAGTATTTATATGTCCCTGCGATTTTTAATAATGGCTGTCCATTCGCACCTTTGATTGTATAAGCTGCAGCAATACGAGGGGATTCTTGATTTAAATCTCCCCTACCATTACCAGCAGTTACTTCAATAAGTGCAAGACTCAATCCTGCTACATTATATTGAAGTTGGATTTGACGATTACCTGTAGCGACACCACCAACCCCTTGATAGCCATTATCGTTATTTAACCAGTTGCTTGTGAAAGCATTATCAATCGTTGGAGACATTGCTTTACCAAAAAGGATTTGTCCTATATTTGTATCATAAGCTCCCCAATATTCGCGATAAGGTGTGCCATCACCGCTTATACCTGTTTCTTTTGCACCAAGTTCTACTTTTGCACTAAATTTACCAGATTTTACCTTCACACCAAATTGTGAGTTATTTTGCACCCCAATTAGGTATCCTGCATTTGCTCCACCATTACCAGTTTCACCATAACCCATATAACCACGAATAGAACCATATAAATCAACTTTAGTATCATCAGCATTATATACTTCAAAAGCTGCTGCTGGTAAAACAAGAAGAGCTGATAAAGCACTACTTACAACAATTTTTTTCATTAGAAAACCTCCAAAAAGTTAATAATCCGATAACGGATGGGGCATTTTTGCAAAAAAAAAGCACTTTGTCAATAAAAAAGTAAAATTTAGCTTGAAAAATACTCTTATGAGGGTTTTAATCTTTGAGAATCTGCATAAATTCTGCTCTTGTTCTAGAATCTTTTTTAAAAAGTCCGCGTAAAGCAGAAGTAATAATATGAGATTGTGGCACATTAGAGCGCATTTCAAGGCAAAGATGTCGTGCTTGGCAAACTATCATTGCCCCTTTGGGTTTAAGCTCAGCAATCAGCGCATCTGCAATCTGGGCAGTCAAACGCTCTTGAATCTGTAATCTATGTGTAAAAACCTCTGTCAATCTTGCTAAGCCACTAATACCTACAAGCTTTTTATCAGGGATATATCCAATAGAAATATGCCCAAAAAATGGCAAAAGATGATGCTCGCATATAGAGTAAAAATGTAGCTTTTTAAGCACTATCATTTCATCACATACGCCATCTTCAAAGACACTACCAAGCGCTTGTTTCGGGCTTTTGGCATAGCCATTTAGCATATCGGAAAATGCACTAGCAATGCGCTTTGGTGTATGAAGTAATCCCTCACGCGTAGGATTTTCGCCGACATTTTGACATAAAGATTCAAAAAATGCTTGCGCATTGCACTCTAAGATAGAATCGTGGCTAGATTTTTGCATATTTTCTCGCTTTTTAAAAATTGCGCGTTTTGCATTGTGCAAATTGTATAATATTTTTGCTTATGCTTTAATTTCAATGTTTATATCTCACCTTATTCGTGCGATTTTATCCATTGCTTAAAAATGTTGTCCAAGTAATGCTTTTATACGATTTTGTATGCTTGGATGTGTGCTTAGAATCTCACCTATGCCGAAAAGATAGGCATTTGCTCGTGTGGGATTTGGCTCTTGATAATTATTTTGCGCATAATCTTGGCTAATTTTTTGTAATGCCCGAACCATTGGCTCACTTTCTTTCATTAAATATGCTGCTCCAGAATCCGCCATATATTCACGATTACGAGAGATAAAAAGGCTTAGCACAAGTGTAAGAAGTGGGAGGACAAATTGTAAAATGAGCAAAATACTTCGTGCTGCCCTTGCTCCTTGAGATTGAGCAGAGCTAAAATAAAAGGCAAAAATATTCACACCTAAAAGCATAATGTTGCTTAAAATCCCTACACACATCGTTAATCGCACATCTCCGTGCCGAATATGGCTTAACTCGTGCGCTACTACCGCTTTTAGCTCACTCTCATCTAATCGCTCTAACAACGCTGAAGTAACAGCAATCATAGAATTTTTTTCATTCCACCCACTCGCAAAAGCATTCATATAAGGGGCTTCCATAATATAAAGTGCGGGTTCAAAAGAACAATTTGCACTTCTAAGTAAATCTTGAAATACACCATACAGGCGAGATTCTTGACGAGAGAGCACATTATTAGGATTAATGCGTTTATATTCATTGCCACTTAGCATAATGCGTGAGAAACGCTGCACGCTAAAAAGAATAATGCCCACTGCCACCACTGCCATTCCAAAGGTAATAAGAGGAAATTCATAAAAACTAAGAAGCATTATAAACCCCTCTTGTAAGCTAGGAGCGTCAATGCGAATAATATCTGCAAGCAAACCAATAAGTATAAAAATGATGATATATATAGCCAAAACCGCATAAGTTTTAAGCTTATTTTGAGCAATAATTCGTTCAAAATGGGAGTTCATTCTCTCCTCCTTAATATTTAACTTACTATTTAATAAGTGATATTATGGCAAAGTTTTGCAAATTTTTGAAAAAGGAAAGATATGTCTAAAAAAGCACATTTTACACAGAATTTAACCCACATATATGCAATGAGCAAGGATATAAATGCGCATTTATATGAATTTTTTGAAGCGATAAAATCACACGATAAGCCTCACTCACCCGCAATACAAGAAAAATATCAAATCCTTTGCACACTTGCCAAACAATGCTCACTCAAACCCACAACACCTACTCTTATGGCTTTAGCAGAGCGTATCATTAGTTTGCGTGAGGAAAAAATCGTGCAGATTCTAAAAAACCAGCCCACATCTCAACATACATCTAAATCTGCACCCTCTTTGGAAATGCAAGAAAAGCATATAGACGCTTGCAGGACGATGCTACTTGATTTTGTAATGAATTATTATGAGAAAATTCAAAGCGAGTTTATAGAATCTATCCATAAAGAAAAGTTTTTAAGCGCATTTTACCGAGAAGTTTTGGATAGCACACATCGTATAGGTAAGGCGATGAATGGGTTTTTTAAGGTGTGGCAAAAACATCTTATTGATGGAATCAATCGTGATTTAGAACATTCATATCGCTTTGAGGAAGCTCTTGCTTTGCTTGAGCCGACTTTGGAGCGCGATAAAGAAGGAAAAATAGCTGGGCGGTGCTATTCTGTGCCACAATTTTTGCCTCATACCCACTCTTTTACCTCTTGTGCCTATAACAAAGCCTTTCCTAAAGAAGTAAAACACATACTTGAATCTTTGCAATTAAGCATTGAGCGTCTAAATGGTTTAAAAGATGAAATATACAATCGCAAAGAAGCTTATATTGCGTATTTTAAAGCACTTTATGCTGCGTGGGCTGAATGTGAGAGTGCTTATCTCATAGAGCGGTGGCAAGAGGTGGATTCAAAATGGCTAGATATTGATACGCCTTTACAAATAGCGCACCCTTTTGAATATTACGAGGATATTTATCGTCATAGTGTCGCACCTGAATGGGATTTGCGCCTGCAAAGTCCTCAAAATATGCTGCCCTCACATACAAAGGCAAATATAAATGCAATGTTTGAAATGATGAGTGAGGAATTAAATGCAAGCGAGATGTTAAAAGCTAGTGTGCGAGGTGCATTAGAGCAAACTAAACTTTATAATGCGCTTCCTGTGCTCATCTATGGTGCTGAAAATAATGGCTTATTCTCTGCCCAAGTTGTGCCAAATGATGAGCATATCTCACATTTAAAGGGTAAGAAAATTTTTGCATTCCCTGATAGAATCATTGCACAAGAAAGAGCCAAACCGCAAATGAAAATAAATGCAGAGTTTTTCCCTGCTGCATTTTTGCAAGATATGCGTGATGTGTTATTTGATAATGAATCTTTATGGCATTATATTTACGATATAAGCACAAATGGGCACGAATTTGGACATATTTTGTGGATTGAGGGAGAGAGCGAGAGATGTATGAATATTGATGGGGAGTTTAAAAATATTGAGGAGTTTAAAGCCACTTGTGGTGGGCTTGTAGCATATTTTCTGCATTATGAGAGCAAAATTAATAATGCACAACAAACACACAAAGATATAGCACTCTATGAAGCACAACTTGGCGGTAAAGAGCATATCCTCACTTGTTTGCTTAATGACACAATCACTCGTGCAATAAAACTTATGGCGTGGCGAGAGAGCATTGAGGTGCGTGCATATTATTGTGAGGGATTAATCCACTTAAGCGGTATGTTTGAAAGCGGTGTGCTTAGATTCAATCAATCTCTAAGCCCTAAGTTACAAATTGATACATCACGATACAAAGCATTAATGCAATGGTATCAACGCACTTATATTTCACTTGCAAAACATTATCTACAAAAATCCCCTGCAAAGGAATGGCTTAAAGATTTTGTGCAAACAGATGGCTATTATCCTACAAATGCGCAAGTAAAAGCTTTTTCAGAGCATTATTGGGAGCGATATAAGCTTATTGGTGGGGAGATTCTATAAAGAATCTTAAATGTATGTATTAAATCTCACTCTTTTTTGGTTTGTAAAAACGCTTGTGCTTTTGATAATAATGCTTCTTTTGTATTGCTCACTCGCTCGTGCAACACTTCTTGATGTAAAAAATGGAGAATCTCCCCTATTCTCTTACCCTTTGGCACTCCGATATAGATTAAATCTCTGCCATTAAGACATAATTCTTTTAATTCTAAAGGCACAGAGGAAGCAAGAACACACTCTAAAAGAGAATGGATAGAATCTAGCATTTGAAGTTTTTGCGCTTTATCCGCTGTATCTTGCGCATTTATTACCGCAACCTTGAGTTTAAGCATATCTTTAAACATTGCTTCACCTTTTTTGCGCCCTCCCATATCTACAAGCATCGTCTTAAGCGTGGTGAGATTATTGTTTAAAGGCTTTTTAACATAGACAAGCAGGGAGCAAATATAGTCCTTGTTATATGTGTCAAATTTAAGCGATTGCAAAATATCTCGTGCTTTTAATTCATCTGTGTGATACAAAAACGCTACCCACGCTAGAGTGTGGCTACGAGGAGTAAGATTGTCTAGTATAGAAAGTGTATGTTGCCATAAAGTATTATTTGCAATTATTTCACGCATTTGTGAGAGAATTTCACTTATCACAAATCTAAACTCATCAAGCACTACCTTTACCCACGCTCCACACAAAAGCTTTGTAAATTCCACTCTTATACGCTCTTTGGCGATAAGACACACTTTAGAGGAAAGTGAAAAAATCGCTTCTTTTGTATGAAAATCTATCTCAAAACCAAGTGTAGAACTAAAGCGCAAAGCGCGTAGAATCCTCAAAATATCTTCATTCAAACGAGCAAACGCATCACCTACACACACAATACGCTTGTGTTGCAAATCTGCTAAACCTCCCACCTCATCAATAAGCCCACTACAAGGCGCATAAGCAAGAGCATTAATTGTAAAATCTCTTCTTTGTAAATCCTGTGCAAGGGAGCGCGTGAAAGTAACATTTTTGGGGGAACGCGCATTTATATATGAGCCATCAATACGAAAGGTTGTAACCTCATAACTTTGAGATTCTATCAAAACGCTTATAGTGCCATATTTTAACCCTGTGTGAATTGTGTGTGCAAAAAGCTTCATCACTTCTTGTGGCAGGGCGGAAGTCGTAATATCATAATCATTTATAACATAAGGTATATGGGAGTTTTGAGCAAGAAGCATATCTCGCACACAACCGCCCACAATATAAGCCTCATATCCTGCACTCTGCAAACTTTCAAGGATATATAAAACCTCTTTTGGGAGAGTAGGCGTAAAAATATGTGTTTTCATCTTAGACAATATGCTTATTCTTAAGCCCACATCGCACACGCAATATGCCAAATCGTAAAATAAAACGTCTAAACAATGGAATAAACATAAAAGGATAACGCACATAATGCCTCAAAAGTGTTTTGCATACAAGGAATCTTGTGCGTTTTGTATAAGTGCGATGAAGCAACTTATACCACAATGCTATATCTTTGTTGCGGGAGAGAGCATTAAATTCTTCATTGTTGAGAATCTCACTTAGAATCCTTGAGCTATTCATCGCTCCACTAATACCCTCCAGAGTGCTTGCATTAATAAATCCTGCCGCCTCGCCAACAAGAAATACACCGCTATGTCCTTGCACAAAATCACGCCACCTCGTAGGAGTAAGCACAAGACAGGCTTCACGCTTAAAGGGTTGTCCAAAAATAAATCCTAAGTTTTTTAACCGCTCTTTTTGTGTAGCAAATGCCCTTTTGCATTGCTTATGAGGATATGCTCCGCCAAAAATAAAATACTCATCTTTAGACATACTCCAGCTATAACTTGGACTTAGCTCTTTATCAAATATACAAGAAAGCATTGAATTAGTAGATTCTTTAAACCACTCTTGGATACATACAAGCGAGGGTATTTTAAGCTGTGGATAAAGCCAGCGGCGAATATGACTTTTTGCACCATCTGCACCTATGACAAGTCGCGCATTGCAATGATAAGATATATGTTGAGAATCTTGCTCTTGTGTGAAATAAATGGTATAAAATCCTTGCTTTTGCTCTATGCGTTTAAAGTATGCCTTATGAAAAGTATGAATATGAGGAGGAATAAGCGATTTTAGCCATAAATCAAAGCGATGTCGCTCCATATTAATATAAGCTTTTTGAATATATGAAGCATAGGGATAATGCCAATCAATAGTATTAATCGCAAAAATTTGCGGATTTGCTAAAAGTGTATTTGGGAGATTTAAACCCTGCATCGCAAAAGCCTTTTGTGCACCTTGAGAGAGTAGCCCACCGCAAGGCTTATGAAAATGCTCATCATTGCAATGCCCTTGTATGTCTTTTTTATCAACTGCGATAACTTTAAGATGAAGGTTTAAAAGTGCAGCAAGATTACTCCCTGCCACACCTAGCCCGATGATAGCTATATCATACTCTCCTAAATCCACACTCATTTTTGCCCTTATATTTAATAAATCAAGGTGCGATTTTAGCTGATTTTTGTAATATGGGGCTTAATTAAGAATCTTTAAATACAATCTTATAAATAAAATATAAGGAGCTATGATGAATCTTTTTAAAACTTTTCGTGTGCTTGATGCGCTTTATATTCTTTTACTTGGCGCAGGTGTAGGCTGTATTATAGCTTGTGTTTTTGCTGCAGCGACAATTTTTAAAGCTGGAGAGTTTCTTCCACAGCTTTCTATAAGCGATAGTGGCTTACTTATGGGAAAAATTTTCCTCAAAAGCAATGTGTTTTTTAATATACTTGCAGGCGTGATTATTGTGTATGAATTGCTTACATTTTGGAGTGCGCAACTCTTTAACTTTAGCAATCAAAGGCGTTTTTGGGCGCTTATTGGTGGTATTAATGTAATTATGATTTTTCTCTTCACACTGTATTATACACCTTATATTATGGAAGCTCAAGCGCTTGGTAATATTGCCACACCCGAATTTGATTCTATGCACAAGCAAAGTGAGCTGGTATTTAAGATTCTATTGGTAGGTTTAAGTGTATCGGCACTTTGGAGAGGATTCATCGGCAGCACTCCTGCCACTTTTAATACTAAAGCCTAGAATCTTAATTTTTTAGCTTTTATCAAAAATTATAGCCTAACCCACTCATTATGTATTGAAAATCCTCATTATAAAAGCTGATATTGTTTTTGCGCTTTTCTTTTTTATAACTTGCAAAAAATAAAACACGAGGATGAAAAAAGTTGAGTTTATACATTGTAAAACTTGCTTGAGCCACAAAACCAGTTCTAAGTTTGTTAAAAATAGGATTGATTGCTAGAGTTTCATACTCAAAATATCCAAAACTCGGTTTGAAAACAAGTGTTCCTTTCATCAAAGGAATGTTAATATCTATTTTGCCACCAATATTTGAATAACTCTCTGCCTCACCATCTGCAACTATATAATCATAATGCGCTAAAATTTTAACAATATACAATGAATAACCAATTTCACCTTGATGCAAAAATTTATTGCGCCTAAGAGATGGATAAGGTATGCTTTCGCCTTTATAATCGTGATGTTGCAACACATAATTCACAAATAAGTAATGATAGGGAGAGAACATATAAGATTGTGTGATACCAAAACCAATTTTACTTAGATGCCTTTCTTTACGTGCTCCTTCAATATAAGGATTAGCATAGGCTCTTTCATATATAGAGCTAATAAGCGCAAATTCGCTTTTAAGTCTTTTTTTTATCAAAGTGCTATATCCAAGCTTTAATCCTCCTAACTCTCTGCCACTAAAGCCTTTTAAAAAAATCTTATCTTCTCCCCAAATACCATTATAAGAAACATCTAAGCCGATTAGAGGGATAGGCTGATAATAATTGTTTGGTTTAGCTTGAAGGCTACTTAAATAATCCTTTGGTTGGGGAAATAAATGACTATTGATGATTCTCACTCCAGCTCCAAGTATGATTGTGCCATGAAAGCCATTTTTTGTATTTTCTTGAGAAAAGCAAATAGTTAAACAAATTCCTAAGAAAAAAACTTTTTTATGCATAAAGTATCCCTCCTATTTGATAAAACAGCCAGGCATACTATCAAAAAAAAAAAAAACACAAGAAAAATATAAAACAAGAAAGTGTTAAAAGCTAAGTAGGGGAAGAAATGTTACAAAAATGTTAAAAAGATTGAGTAGGTTATTTCTAAGCCTACTCAATTAACCTCAATTATTGTTTGAGATTAAGTAAAGTATTAAGAATCTGGTCTGAAGTTGTTACTGCTTTTGAGTTTGCTTGGAATCCTCTTTGCACAACAATAAGCTGTGTCAAAGAGCGACTTAAATCCACATTACTCATCTCAAGTTTTGAACCAGACACACCGCCTCTGCGCCCTGTATTTGCTGCGCCCACCATTGGTTCCCCAGAGTTTCCTGTTTGGGAATATACATTTCCTCCCTCTGCTTGCAAACCGGCATTATTTGCAAAGTTTGCAAGTGCCACTTGAGCAAGGGCAATGGAGCGTCCATTACTAAATGCACCAAGCAAAGAACCATTGGAGTCAAAGCGAATATCCATTAAATCCCCTGCTTGGTAGCCATTTTGGTTAATTGAATAAGTTTCTGAAATCTTATCTACGCTCGTTAGCCCACCAAAAGTTTCGTTTGCTCCAAATTTAAGTTCCAATCTTTGTGGTCCTTTTGAACCATTTTTTGGGTCAAATTGTAAAACAGGTGGATTCATACCTGAAAGCGAACCATCACTATTAAAACTTGCTCTTCCACCTTCAAAAACATTTGGCTTAGTGATAGAACCTCCAATAAATTGTGCAGGTTCAGGCACAATCGCACGGAAACTCCATACTGCATCACCTGTTTTCCAAAACTCAAAGCGAACATTATGCTTACTTCCCAAACTATCAACAATATCTACACTTGTAGCGTGTGTGGCTTTGACAATTTTGCCCGTATTTACTGCTGCACCACCTTCAATCAAAGAAGCTGTATTTAAAGCTTTCATTGTTTCTTTAAAAAGCACATTATTTGTTACATTATCGGAAAAATGGCTTGTAACATATAAACTAAGATTACGTTGTTCATCATCGGCATCATCGTGATTAGCAATCTCAAACATACCCCAACGATTAATTGTTACTCCTACCGTAGCTGTGCTTTCATAATAAGTTTTTTCAGGATTTTTAATCATATTCGCATCATATTGTATGAGGGCGCGCAAGTCTTCTGTTGTTCTAAATTGCCCGGTGGTAGAATCTGCATCTTCAGATTTAGTATAGCGGTATCTAAAAGCAGTAATATCTTCTTCGCCTTGAACAAAATTTTGCAACACGCCTGTGCCACCAGAAGTAATACGAATATTTTTTACCTTTTCCCCGCCGTCCATTTGATTGCGATTCTCAATTCTTAGCTGTCCTGCATCTACATAAGCATTTACACCTGTTTTATCACGCAATGAATTAATAGCATTTTGTGCGGCTACGATTGAGCTTACACCCGTAATCGCAGAGTTATTTGAAAAGCTGACTTTTTCACCATTGATACCTATTGTGCTCACTTCATTTGTTACAACGGTTTCGTGGCGAATAGCAGCTGTTTTATAACTTAACCAAATACCTTGATTTTCATTTAAAGCAAATGCATCACCATCATCATTAAATAACACACCCAAATCCTCACCTACTTGTGTAAGCACTCCACGCGAATCGTAGATAGCCACTACGCCATCTGCTGCTGTTTGTGCCGTAGAATCTAAAGCTGCAACATCTTGCATTTGGTCAATATGTCTTCCTGCATTCAAATTAGCGCGTAAAGTAATAGTTTTGGTTGCGCGCGCTGGCATAACCATACCGGGGTCAATTTGAATATTGCGCACAGGTCCCGTATTATCTACCCTAAAAAAATCAAAATCACTCATTGTGCCAGATTCTGCTGCTTCTAATGGCGGACGCACCCAACCTTGCACAACATACCCACCTGTGGTTACAAGATTCCCATTCGCATCAAAAAGAAATTCGCCATTACGAGTATAATTATGTGTTGTGCCTCTATCAGGAGAAATAATAAAAAAACCATCGCCCTCAATGGCAACATCTGTTTTTACATCTGTATTTTGTGTGTTTCCCTGTGAAAATACTTTTGTTGTCGCATCAATCCCAACACCTAGTCCTACCGAAAAATCATTTTGCCCTCCTAATCCATTCTTATAAGGCGAAGTTGCAATAAGCTTAATTTGTGAAAGCATATCCACAAAAGATGCTCTTGAGTATTTAAAACCAACGGTATTGACATTAGCAATATTGTTACTTTCCACATCAAGCGCAATTTGGTGCGCCTGCATACCACTAACCCCTGACCATAAAGACCTTAACATATTACATCCTTTCTGATAGAATCTACGATATTTATAACGCACTTACAAGCAATAGATATTCCAATTTTGATAAATTTTATGTATAAATACTAAAAATTTTGTTTTTTTCAGACTAATTTCACTTTGCTTTAAAAAATATTTTATGCTAGTATTGTGCCTATTTATAGCATCTAATAAAGGTAGAGTATGAAAGAAAACTTACATTCGCTTATTTATCTTGCCCAATGTGATACAACTACGGGATTTTTAAGCCATAATGCGGAGATTCTTAATCTTTGCAAATCACGCCCTAAAGAACAGCCTCTCCTTATAGAATCTAGCTCTCTTCATACTCTCAAAACACTTGTTCGCGTGCCAAAAAAACATAAAAATAGGATTCGTAAAGCCAAATATGCAACTTTTATCTATCCAAATAAAAAAGCTCTAAGGCTTGTGCGTGAAGGGCTACATTCATACTTTCTTAAGGAGTTTAAAACTCTTTATTCCACCTCTGCAAATCCCACCAAGGAAGATTTTAATGAAATATGGGCACGGGAAAAATGTGATGTAATTGTATTAGATAAGCGAGGTTTTAGTCAAAAAACACCCTCGCGTATTTATAAAATCAACCAACATACAATCCAAAGGAGACGATAATGCGCATTGATAAGTTTCTAAGCAGTGTTAATATCCTTAAACGGCGCAAATTGGCGCAAGATATGTGTGAAAATGGTGTGATAACAATCAATAATATCATAGCAAAACCAAGCAAAGAGGTGCGCATAGGCGATATTATACACCTGCGATATCTTGAATATACCAAAATTTATAAAGTCCTTGCAATTCCTACGACAAAGACAATACCCAAATCACAAAGCAATGAGTATTTTAAAGAAATTTTTGAGTAAATTACACTTTAAGATTCTAAAAGCCATTCACAAGTAGCAATACGTTTTACTTTACCTTTAAATAAAATATGAGAATCTTCATTCATATATAAGTGCAAAAGTTCCTTACTTGGGGGAATAAGAATAGCAGATTTCTCACATAACCCAAGTTTTAAAGCTAAAGCAAATACTGCAATCGCACCTGTGCCACACGCTTGAGTAATATCCTCAACACCGCGTTCATAGGTGCTATAACTTATCGCACCCTCTCCTATAAAGCCAAGACTTACATTTGCGTTATATTTATGTCTTAAATCTTCAAGCAATCTATCTTTTTGTGTAGGCAAAGCATTCTCTTGTGAAACAAATCCCACCAAATGTGGCACACCAGAATCTAGCAAGTTCCACGATTTCACACCATAAGGATTAGATTCTATAATATCTTCTTGCAATAAAGCACACTCACCTAAATCACTCTGTACTAAAGAAATGTCGTTATCATCTAGTGTAATGCCAATAAGTCCAACTTTACTTAAAAAAAAGTGTCGTTTTTGAGCAATACCCTCTACATACGCATAATGCCCTACACTCCGACTTGCATTACCACACATTTTTGCAACAGAGCCATCAGCATTATAGAATTCCCATTCATAGGCATAATCTTTATTTATAGCAGGAATAACTGCCACCATACCATCAGCACCAATGCCATTATGTCGCTCACAAACACTTTTTGCTAAAGCAGTGCGAGAGCCATCATCATAGGTATGAGTAGTGAAAATAAGAAAATCATTGCCATTGCTACTATATTTTACAAAACGCATACAATCCTCCATTTTAAGAACTTTGCACACAATCTACACAAGGTAAAGATTGTATATAAGTTTCTGCATTATGTTGCAAAGTGCGCAAATCACCCTCATTATTAATTATATCATCAGCTAAACGACATTTATTCTCAATGGGCATCTGTGCATCTATACGCGCTTTGGCTTCTTCAAAAGTAAAATTATTTCGTTTCATAATGCGCTCAATCGCTTTTGCTTTAGGCGTATAGATGACAAGTGAGCGAGCCACAGGATAGGCTTCCTTACCCCCAACTTCAAAAAATAAAGGAATATCTATAAAATACCATACTTTCTTTTCTTCAAGCTGCTGTGCTTGAGTAAGAATTGCCTTTTGGATATGTGGATGAAGTATAGCTTGTAACTCCTCACGTTTAGATGATGAAGCAAAAATAATATTGCCAAGCACTTTGCGATTAATTGTATTATCACTTTGCAAAATCTCATTACCAAAATATGCAATTACCTCCGCACTATGTTCTTCAAGCACTTTATGTGCTATGGAATCTGCACAAATACTTTGGTATCCATAAAGCGAGAGTAAACTTACAAATGTGCTTTTGCCGCTCCCTATTGAACCAGTGAGGGCAATTGCATATCTTAGTTGCTTATCCATAATTAGAACTTTGCAATATCCTGTATTTTCTCAAATATAAAATTTGGCAAGGTAAAAGCATTTTCGTGAATCTTAGCATTGTAATAGTGCAAATGAGGTAGCAAATCTATTTTTTGGAGCAGCATATCTGCACAAGGATGGAAATGTTTAGAAGCAAAAATATAGCTTTTATCGCCTAAAATGCTCAAATAAGGAAAAAAAGGCATAATAATCTTAAAAAATGGTGCATATTCTCTTATCTTTTGCATAAATACTTCCTCTTCAAGGAGTGGGTGATGACTTCGCACTATAAGTATACCCTCATTTGTAAGCATACGTGATAAACCATCAATCTGATGTTTATCTAATAAAGAATCTGCAATAATGACATCATATTTTTTAATATCCAAATCCATAGCTTGAGTAAAAAGCGCAAAATCATTATGCGTTATCGTTTGCTGAAAATGCGGCAAAAAACTCACAAGAGAATCTAAACTCTTCTTGTCTGCTTGCACACAATCTACTTTTACATTGTGTTTGAAACATTCATAAGCAATTTCAATATTAAAACTATTAAAAAGTAGGGCATTCTTTGGAGCAGGTATAGAACAAAGCGGAATATGAGCGAGCAATTCAGATTCTATAAAAATATATTTTTTTAATAAAAGGTGCTTTTTATCAATCATCGCCACTTCTTCAAAATCAACACTTTTAAAAATTTCTATGGTATGGGTGCTACGCGCGTCTAAAATTTTAGTATCAACAATATATTCTTGTCTGAAGTTTGATGTAAGTTCCCGAGTAATCCACATATTAAAACCTTATATTTATCTATGCTCAAAAAATCTAAAAGAATCTATGAAGTAAATCTAACTCCCTTACAGGTGCTTATGGCACACAAATTTATGAGATGCTCTGCTGTGTTCCCACCCTGAAGCGTTGTCTCACAAACCTATTGCATAAGTCTATAAGGAAGCAGGAGATTATATCGTTTGAGGACTTAAAAGTGATTGAAATAAATCAACCCTCACTTGGTTTTTTAGGATAACAAAAACGATAGCCTCTACGACGAACCGTTTCAATTGTGCCAATATTGAGAGGTTTATCCATTTTTTGACGAATTTGATTTATTGCCACTTCAATGACATTAGGTGTTACAAGCTCCGGTTCTTCCCAAATTGCATCAAGAAGCTGTTCCTTTGAAACAATTTGGTCACGATGACGCGCAAGATGCGTAAGCACCTCAAAAGGTTTACCCTTAACCTCAATTTCTTGCCCTCTATAAGTAATTTTTTCTTCATCGGGATTAATCACTAAATCTTCAATCTCAATTACACTTGAACCCCAAAAACGCAATCGCGCTTGGATTCTAATCAAAAGCACTTCAAGGCTAAAAGGCTTAGACACAAAATCATCTGCACCCTCTTTAAATGCGCGTATTTCATTCTCTGCTGAAGTTTGAGCAGATATTATAATGACTGGTGTTCGGGGAGATTTTTCTTTTACCTGTGCAATTATATCAATCCCGCAACCATCGGACAAATCCCAATCAGCCAACACTAAATCGTAATTTCTAATGCTAATAAAATATTCACCATCCTTAAGATTCTCTGCGATATCAGTCTGATAACTACGCTCATTAAGCATTTCTGCAATATTTTTACATAAGGTAGGATCATCTTCTATGACTAAGATTCTCATTTTCTCTTCCTCTCAATACTTAAATTTAGCTTGAATTATAGCACAGATTATAAAAATATTTTGCCAATTCTAAAATTTCTTGTATTTGAAGTGGCAAATAACACCCTTTTTAACCAAAAAAGACTATCTTTGGCGCTATAACGTTTAAGTGCATCATTATTTTCTGTAGCTTGGTTTAAGCCTTCCTCCATTGTATAAAATGCCTCATAGCCCATACTCTTTGCTGTGCGAAGTAATCCTTGATTATAATTCCCATCAGGCCACGCAAGATGCTTTGTCTGCACACCAAGTTGCTCTTGAATCAATCTCTTTGATAATTCAAAATCCTCGTGCCACGAAAGTGAAATAATATTTGAAAATTGATAAGTGTGCGTCATTGACCCTATGCTAAAGACATCTTGCATTGTGCGGATTTCTTCCCAATTACACATCACACTGCGTGCGTTGTTTAATATGGCATTTTTACATTGTTCGTGAGGCAAAGAAACATATTCACTTGTTAGCTTTGAAGCCTCATCAACCCATTCTGTTACCACAAATAGTCCAGCTTTTACCCAATAATGCTTCATAATCTCATAAGCGTTTTGATACACATCACGCCACGCTCCATCAAAGCTTAGTAACACACATCTGCGCGGAATAAGGCTATTATCTTTTTTAAAAGCAATAATATCATCAAGGCTTAAAAAACTAAAAGACTTTTTATGCAAATACTGAATTTGTTTTTCAAAAGTCCCCAAAGATACGCTATGAGAATCTTGCATATCACGAATATGAGTATATCGGAGTATAGGAATACATATCATAGATAATTTACCAACGACATTTGATTAATTCTGCTTGTTGAAGCGAGCACTGCATTATAATTTGTAGTAAGATTGGAAAAATGATTATAAGTTTGAGCAATATCTGTGCCAATTACATCACTCTTAATAGATTCTATTTGCACACGTAACACTTCATTACGTCTAATTGTATTCTCAAAACTGCGACTATGTGCTCCATTTAATGCTATCATTTTCTCAATATGATCGCTCAAATGCCCAAAAAGCTCAATACCATTTTGGATTCCCTTATTACGCATTTCACTTGTGTATTCTTCCCCATAAGCATCAGGACGATATACTCCTGCTCGGACTGCTTCAATAATACCATCAAGTGAGCGGAAAAAATCTACATCTGGCTGGTCAATTACAAGAGCGTTATTAGCATTGAAAGTAAGTGAAGCACGATGATTGTGGATACTTTGTTCACTAAAATCGCTGCTTGAAGCATTATACATCATAAATTTCATACGTGAAACAGAGCGCATTTCATCACTAATTTCAATACGTCCATCATAACTCAAATATACGCTCACATTGCCCTTTGTTTGTTTTAAAAGTGCCTCATAAGCACTTTTTCCTGCTTGAGTTGGCAAGCCATTTTGTGTTTGCAAGGCAAGGTAGTGCTCCATAGGCTGATTACTATAATTAAGTGCAATGCCGATTGTGTCAAGAATCTGACGATAAGTAACATCATCGGCTTTGGTAACGCTAACCGCTGGTGGCTCATCGTGCGGATTATACAACGGAATAAAAAATTCTTGTTGAGATTTTGGGTCATTTATATTAAAGTCTGCATTTGGCAACACTAAATATGAACCCTTATTGCTTAATTCAATCCTTGCATTTACAGGTATCCCATTATGATCATCAAGAACTAAATGATAAGTTTGCCCATCAAGACTACCTCCTGCCACTTCAGAAAGTTTTGTTTCATCATTTGCATAACCCATACCATTTGCAAGTATCTGTGATACATTAGAAATAAGTTTAGAACCTTGATTATCAAAACTTACTTGATCATATTCAGTGCGATAATCACGCCTTATACCTTTTGTCTCCACTCCCATATCATTAAGTGTAGTAAGTGAAAGACTAAAACCACTTGGTCCATTAAATGGTAAATCCATCATATCCTTATCTTTATGAGTTACATTCATATCTCGTAATACAATCTCTCCGCGTATAATCTCACCTTCAATCTTACCACCAAAATGTTTTTTAATCATTTCAAGCAAATCTTGCACTTCTAAATCATCATCAACATTAATATTTAATGCCTCAATAGGCTCTTCATTAATTGTTCCATCATCGTGATTTGGACGCGTTCCTCCAATCACAAGTGTTTTAACATCTTCGGCAATCACATCTTTAATCTTTGTCCTAAGGGTAGCTGGAAAATTGTCTTTTGTAAGAAATGTAGAGGGAAATTTCAAATCGCGATGGTCATAATTATCTTTGATGGCTTTAATATGACTTTGAGAAAATTGTCCCATAAAAGGACTTTTTTGATAACTTGTAACCCTCGCTCCAAGTGCTGGTAAATCATCAAGATTCTCTACATCTGCATCACTTGAGATAAGATGAAAATCTAAGTTTGCATTCCCGGGCTGCAAGTTTTTAATTTCAATTTCTCCCCAAAAATTTAAATTCACATCAACTACTTTATTTTTACTTGTATTGCCAAACTCTTTACCAATTTTATCAAGCAAATCTTGCACTTTTGTAGCATTTTTAACATTTTTGTAACCCACATCAAAATCAAACTTACTCTTAAAACTTGTGCCATCTGGACGAACACCACGCAAATAGAAGTATTCTTTGCCATTGTTGCTCGTATCATCGTCATTGTCTCCAAGCAAATCCCGTAAGGTATCTCCAACTTTAATATACACTTCTTCTGGAATATCACCACGTTTGATTCTATCCATAATGTCGTTATTAAGCTTAGTTTGGTTAAATTTGCGAATATTAGTTGTGATACTTTTATGATGGTCAGAATCTCGCCCAAAAAATAACTCTTCTCCTGTAATATTATAAGGTATGGGATTATTATTGCTTACCAATGCCTCTAGTGTTTCATTATTACCTTTATATGTGCCATCAGGGTCAAAAGGACGAATCTTCACATTACTTCCAGCAAAAAGAAATTCACCACCAATAGAAGTATTAGCAATATTAATCATATGCTCTTTGAGCTTTTCTAAATCTCTAGCAATGGCTTCGCGAGAAGTTGGGGAGTGTATATCATTTGCAGCTTGAATAAGTTTCGTATTGAATTGCTCGGCAGTTTGAGAAAGTTCTGAAAGTGCTTTATCGGTATTAAGCGTAGAAGTATAAGCATCATTTCCCACATCAATACCTTGGTCAAGATTGATTTTTTCATATTCAAGTTTTAGATTCTGGTTAAATACACTACTATCTTGGTAGCCATATTGAATCTTTAAGCCAGAAGCAATTTTAGTATTCATATCCATAAGCTTACTTTGCATCGTGCCTTGATAATAATTCATTTGGTTATATTTTGTGCCAAATGTAACCCTCATTAGTTATTCCTTACTTTGATTTGTATATTAATCATCTCTCTACATCGGCATTTTAAGCAAAAATAATACCTTTTTTGCAAAATCTTGTTTCTTCTTTAAAAATTTAGCGTAAAATATCAAGAGTTTGCTCCTGTTGTTCGTAAATAATTTTGCTCTTATCCCACTCTACATTTCCCTCACGTTTCTTTGTGCCCTTTTTGAGGTCTTCCACCCCTTTTTCATTACCACTTGGTATTTTTGCCTTACCTTTAATGCTTTTGTGATAAAATGTCGTAGGAGAACCACCAAAATGACTTGTTTTTTTATCATAATTTGACTTTGCTTCACCCATTACCTCAGCCTCGCTTTTACCAAGCAATTCGGGTGGAACTGGTAATCGTTTAACTGCTCCGTTAGGACTAATTTCCATAATACCTAGCAATACACCTCTTTTATGGTCAATCATCAGTGTTTGATTGGGTTTAAGGTTTAATTCTATGCGCGAGATTGTCTCAAAATCAAGAATCATATTATCTGCCCACATTACTGCTACGCTTGCAGTTATAGCTATTAATATACCCTTTATACGCATTTTTACCCCCTATGATTTAGACTTTAATGATAGAATTATAACCTATTTTTTACTCTTTAAAGGATTTTTATGCAAACAATCTCATCAGTTAGCACCCTAAAAGCTCCACAAGCCATCGGTCCCTACTCTCAAGCTCAAATTTATAATGGCATTATTTACACTTCAGGGCAAATAGCCCTTAATGCACAAGGTGATTTTGTGAATGGCGATATAACTGCTCAAAGCACACAGGTGCTTGAAAATCTTAAAGCTATTTTAGAATCTGCCGGAAGTAGTTTGCAAAAAGTCATCAAAACAAGCGTTTTTTTAAGCGATATAAATCACTTCAATGCACTCAATGAAGTCTATGCAAAGTATTTTGGCTCACACAAACCTGCACGAAGCACAATTGCTGTTAAAAGTCTTCCAAAAAATGCACTTGTAGAAATTGAATGTATAGCTATACTCTAATCTTTTAAGGTAAGGATTCGCAATGAATGATTTGCAAAATATTGCTCGCATTTTTACAGCTCCACTTGATTTTATCAATAAATATTTTAAAGTAATAGTATTTTTGTTTATTGCATTTCTCATTCTCGCACCTGATATTGATAAAAGCGATTCTGTTTCTCCAAATCTTGCTAAACTTTATCTCACTACGCCAATTTATGAGAGTGAAAGTTTTGCAGCTCAAATTGAAAAAATTACAAAAAATAAAAATATCAAAGGTGTGCTCCTTATCATTGATTCACCCGGTGGCACAGTAGGTGCAAGTATTGAAATTGCTGATATGATAAAATCACTTGCTCAAAAAATGCCTGTAATTGCATATACACAAGGTTCAATGGCAAGCGGCAGTTATTATGCAGGTATGTATGCTAATGAAATTTATGCCAATCGTGGCGCACTTATTGGCTCTATTGGTGTGATTTTTAATGGATTAAACATTAAAGAAATGCTTGATAAAATAGGTATCAAAGAACAAGGCATCAAAGCAGGATCTTATAAAGAAGTGGGCACTTCAATGCGACAATGGAGTGAAGAAGAAAAACTATTTCTTGAAAATCTCTTACAAGAACAATATGAGCTTTTTAGAAAAGATGTAATTAAAGCTCGTGGCTCAAGGCTTAAGGTGGTAGATTATAGAGAATTTGCAGAAGGCAAGGTATTTTCAGCACACAAGGCTTTACAACTTGGCTTAATCGATAAGGTTGGTTCTATGCAAGAAGCTGTTGCTACCTTACAACAACACACAGGCGTAAAAGAGGCTATATGGCTCAAAAAAGATAAATTTGAAGTCTATATGGACAAATTTTTAGATTCGGCAAGCTCAAAGATTCTCTCATTGAGTGCACCTAAACTCAAAACATCTTTATGAATACTTTAAATGCTCCTCACACACAGCGTATTATCCTCATTAGCGCACCTGATAAAAAAGGGCTCATTTATCATATTTCATCAGTGCTCTATGATCTTGGACTCAATATTGAACGCAATGATGAGTATGTTGATAGAGAAAACGAACGTTTTTTTATGCGCACACATATATGTGGTGAGACAGATGATGATCTCCTCAATACTAAACTTCAAACAATCTTACCCCCTGATAGCACCCTTAAAATCCAACCTGTTTGCAAAAAAAATATTATTATTCTTTGCACAAAAGAAAATCATTGCGTTGGTGATTTACTCTTAAAATATGATAGTGGTGAACTTAATGCTCATATTCAAGCAATCATTAGTAATTATGAAACTCTAAAG
Source organism: Helicobacter hepaticus ATCC 51449 (assembly GCF_000007905.1). NCBI lineage: Bacteria > Pseudomonadati > Campylobacterota > Epsilonproteobacteria > Campylobacterales > Helicobacteraceae > Helicobacter > Helicobacter hepaticus. Next base: position 1,619,597 of record NC_004917.1, on the reverse strand, counting down.
CCACTTGCAGATAAATTTTATATACCCTTTTTCTATATCCCAGCAGAAAATCAAAGTCGTAAAGCTCACGAAACACAGCTTTTAAAAGTTATCTCTCATTTTGATAGCGCTTATCTTGTGCTCGCCAAATATATGCGGATTCTCACTAGTGATTTTACACAACATTTTGAAAATAAAATTATTAATATTCATCACAGCTTTCTCCCCGCATTTATTGGAGCAAACCCATACAAACAAGCGTATGAACGTGGCGTAAAACTCATCGGTGCGACTGCACATTTTGTCAATGAGAATCTTGACGAGGGACCTATTATCACACAAGATATTATTCATATTAACCATAGTCATTCTTGGCAGGATATGCAAAAAGCGGGACGCGATATTGAAAAAGTTGTTCTCTCTCGCGCTCTCAATCTTGCCCTAGAAGATAGAATCTTTGTCTATGGCAACAAAACTATCATATTTTAAGGAATACAATGTTGATACAACCTGAAACTTTCTCTGTATTGGTTGATGTGCTTCTTGGGATTTTCTATGCACTACAATGGATTACTTATCTCTTTTTTGGTTTAACACCTCCAGCACATACTAATCCCACATTTAAAAGATACTTTTACACCCTGCGACTTGCACTACCCTTGCGTCTTTTAGCATTATTTGCACTTTATAAAATCATTCAAGCGCTTCTCTAATGCCTACTTCTCAACATTCACACAATCCTAAAACACCTAAATCAATAAAACAATTATTTGCAGAACGTAAAAAAGCACTTTTCAAAAAACCTAGAAAAACAAAACCCAAGCCATCAAGATTCGCACGTATTATTGATACATTATATAATGTCATTTTCACATTTACCACTTTTATCTCGTGGAGCATATCGTGGCTACTTTCCTTACTTTTGTGGTATTGGCTCTTCTTTTTGCTTTATAGGGAATTTGGGATCTATCTTATAGACAAGATTCCGCAAAAATGGCTAGAAATTCTTAATAAATTTTTCTAAACTCGCCTTTTGCATACGATTATAGATTCAGCACTTTTTAGATATAATTACACGCATTTAAGCGCAAATAAAGGATTTTTATGCCCAAACGCACCGACATTCATACAATTTTACTTATTGGTTCAGGACCTATTATTATAGGACAGGCTTGTGAATTTGACTATTCAGGCACACAAGCAGTAAAAACACTTAAAAATCTTGGTTATCGCGTAGTGCTTATTAATTCTAATCCAGCTACTATTATGACTGACCCTGATTTTGCAGACCGCACCTATATAGAGCCTATCACAGAAGAAATTATTGCAAATATTATCACTAAAGAAAAAGTTGATGCGATATTACCCACAATGGGAGGACAAACCGCACTTAATGTTGCAATGAAAATGTTTGAAAAAGGTATGCTAGAAAATATAACATTTTTAGGAGCAAATCCAGAGGCAATAAAAAAAGGTGAAGATAGACAAGCTTTTAAGGAAGCAATGTTAAAAATTGGTATGGATTTGCCCAAATCTCGCTATGCTTATACAGAAAAAGAAGCTCTAGAGGCAGCAAAAGAAATTGGATTCCCTCTAATTATCCGTGCAAGCTATACTCTTGCTGGTGGTGGAAGCGGTGTGGCATATAATATTGATGAATTTAAAGTAGTGGCAAAAAATGGTTTAGAGACAAGCCCGATTAATGAAATTTTAATTGAGGAATCCTTACTTGGTTGGAAAGAGTATGAAATGGAAGTCATACGTGATAAAAATGATAACTGCATTATTGTTTGTAGCATTGAGAATCTTGACCCTATGGGCGTTCATACAGGAGATTCTATTACAATTGCTCCAGCCCTTACGCTTACAGATAAAGAATATCAACGAATGCGTGATGCAAGCTTTAAAATTTTACGAGAAATTGGTGTGGATACAGGTGGAAGCAATGTGCAATTTGCTATAAATCCCCAAAATGGCAGAATGACTGTTATTGAAATGAATCCACGTGTATCTCGCTCCTCTGCTCTTGCAAGCAAAGCCACAGGTTATCCTATTGCCAAAGTCGCTACAATGCTTGCAGTTGGATTCTCACTTGATGAGATTAAAAATGACATTACAGGCACACCAGCAAGCTTTGAGCCAAGTATTGATTATATCGTTACAAAAATCCCTCGCTTTACTTTTGAGAAATTTCCAAAAGCAGATTCTACACTCACCACAAGTATGAAATCTATCGGAGAAGTTATGGCGATTGGTGGGACATTTAAAGAATCATTACAAAAAGCATTATGTAGCCTTGAAACAGGTATCTTTGGCTTTAATCATATTTCTACTGATATAGACCTCATCAAAAAAGAAATTCGCCGCCCTAATGCTAACCGACTGCTTTATATTGCAGAAGGTTTTAGAAAAGATATGAACATTGATGAAGTATATGAGTTATGCAAGATTGATAAATGGTTTTTAAATCAAATTTATGAAATTATAGTAGCCGAAAAATATATCAGTGCAGAGATTCTAAACGATAATTCCCTTATGAAACGCATTAAAAGCTATGGCTTTAGCGATAAAATGATTGCTCATTGGCTTAAGGTTAATGAAAATTTAGAACTTAGCGAATCTGAAGTATATCAAGCAAGGGAGCATTTGGGAATTACGCCTCGTTATAATGAAGTAGATACTTGTGCAGCAGAGTTTCCTAGCCTCACACCTTATCTTTACTCAAGTATAGGGAATTTTGAATACATAAATAACTCCAGCTCCTCATTAGATTCTCATCAAAGTAATCCTCGCAAAAAAGTAATGATCATTGGTGGGGGACCAAATCGCATTGGACAAGGCATTGAGTTTGATTATTGCTGTGTGCATTCAAGCTTTGCTTTAGCTGATTTGAATGTGCAAAGCATTATGTATAATTGCAATCCAGAAACCGTAAGTACAGATTATGACACAAGTGATGTGCTTTATTTTGAACCTATAGACTTTGAACACGTAAGAGCAGTAATCAGCAAAGAAAAACCTGATGGCATTATCGTGCATTTAGGAGGACAAACACCGCTCAAACTTGCACATTCTCTTACCAAAATCAATGCCCATATTATTGGCACAAGCGCAAAAGTCATTGATATAGCAGAAGATAGAGAGAAGTTTGCACAATTTGTCAATGATTTAGGATTGAAACAACCTCAAAATGGTATTGCTTTTGAAAAAGAACAAGCTTATTTGGTTGCTCATAAAATTGGTTTTCCTGTATTGGTTCGTCCTAGCTATGTGCTTGGTGGGAGAGCAATGCGCATCGTATATGATGATGATGAGCTTAAAAATTATATGGACGAAGTGATTGCAGTGAGTGATAGTTCGCCTGTGCTTATTGATAAATTCCTTGAATACGCTATTGAGCTTGATGTAGATTGCATCAGTGATGGGAAAAGTGTGTATATTGGTGGGATTATGGAACATATTGAGGAAGCAGGGATTCATAGTGGCGATAGTGCAAGCTCGCTACCATCTATTAATATTAGCAAAATATTAATAGATGAGATTGAACAAACAACGGCAAAAATAGCTCTCAAACTTGGTGTAGTAGGACTTATGAATGTGCAATATGCTATTTATAATGAAAATCTCTATCTTATTGAAGTAAATCCGCGCGCAAGTCGCACTGTTCCATTTGTGAGCAAGGCAACAGGTATCCCTTTGGCAAAAGTTGCTACAAGGGTTATGTGGAATCACTTTGTATATCATACATCGCACAATGCAGATTCTGTACAAAATTCAAGCATACCTACTCAAAATGCACAACAAGACATTCTCTATGAAGCTCTATGCTTTTATGATAAATACAATAAAATTGATTTTACATCTCATATCTTTAAGCCCAAAGCTCTGCATTATGTCTGCCTTAAAGAATCTGTTTTTCCATTTAATAAGCTTGTGGGTGCAGAACTCTCGCTTGGACCAGAGATGAAAAGCACAGGAGAAGTTATGGGGATTGGCAAAAGTTTTGGCTTGAGTTTTGCAAAAAGTCAATTAGCTTGCAAAAATACACTGCCTACACAAGGGGAAATTTTCTTATCGCTTGCAAATATTGACAAAAAAGAAGGCATTATTCTTGCGCGTGGATTTATTGAGCTTGGATTCTCAATTTGTGCGACAGAAGGAACATATCGTATTTTGCGTGAAAATAACATTGAAGCCACGCATATTCTTAAAGTGAGTGAGGGGCGTCCAAATATCATTGATAGTATGACAAATAACCAAATCAGCCTCGCTATCAACACAAGTGACCATCATTCTCACAAAGAAGATACTCATCTTATCCGAACACAAATCATTAAAAACTCTATCCCCTATTTTACTACGCTATCAGCAGCGCGTGTAGCCATTGAAGCCATTAAAGAAATGCAAAATAGCAATATGAATGAAGCTTATGCCTTGCAAGATTATCTACAAAACTAAGTCCTAGCAATGATTTTAATCGCTTCTAAAGTGTGCTCGATCTCTTCAGTTGTATTAAATACCCCAGCACTTAAACGAATGCTTCCTCCACAAGAAAAGCTTCCTATGCTTTTATGAGTAAGTGGTGAGCAATGTAATCCCACGCGTGTGAGAATCCCAAATTCCCTATCAAGTCTCAATCCTACTTTTGAGGGATACATACCCTCAATATTAAAGGCAAGATTCCCAACACACCACTTACTTTCTATCTCATAAATCTTTGCACGCTGGATTGATTTAAGCCCATCATAGAGATATTGGCGCAATTTCATCTTGTGGGTATGGATTTGCTCTATATCCTGCTCCTTTATCCATTCAAGCCCAGCTCTAAGCCCAGCAATCGCACACATATTAGGTGTGCCGCTCTCATATTTATCAGGTAATATGCAAGGTTGTGTGATTTCCTCACTCAATGAGCCACTGCCCCCTTGCATAAAACTCTCTAAAAGTTCCTCATTAAAATGAGGATTTAAACTCATAAACCCAAGCGCACTTGGTGCATATAAGCCCTTATGACAAGAGGCACAAATAATATCTGCACTCGTAGCCTTTAAGGGTAAATAACCCACAGCTTGGGAAGCATCAAGGATAAATATCACTTTATGCTTTATGCAAAGCTTATAAATTTCTTCAATAGGTAATACTGCGCCTGTTATATTATTCGCATATACACATACAAAAGCTTTTGCTCCTTTGAGCTTAGATTCAATATCGCATAAATCAAGCTTACAAGTTTGTGAAGATTGAATAAACTCAAGCGTAATACCATATTTTAGCCTTAAGTTTTCAAGCGGACGCAAAACACTATTATGTTCTAATGTCGTAGTAAGCACCTTATCGCCTTTTTTAAGCAAACCATAAAGTGCACTATTAAGCATAGTTGTAGCATTTGCACCAAATATGATACGCTCCTCATTTGGCTGATGAAGTAGCTCTGCCAAGCCTACACGCGCCTCATAGAGAATCCGCCCAGATTCTATAGAAAGAGAATGCGCACTCCTAGCAGGAGAAGCCCCCACATTACAAAGATAATCTTTCACTGCCTCAATTACACACAATGGCTTAGGAAAGGAAGTAGCGGCATTGTCAAGATAAATCAATGTATTCATATCTCTCATAAGCTTATTGTTATCCAAGAAGCATAATTGCCACATCGCTCCCTATTTGCGCTCCTTGAGTTGCATAAATTTCTTTAACTACACCATCAATAGGAGAAAGCACCTCATTCTCCATTTTCATAGCTTCTACAATGGCTAGAGTATCGCCTTGTTTAACTTTATCGCCTACTTTCACTTTAAGTTTTGTAAGTGTGCCGGGCATCGGAGATTTAGCGTGGCCGGGTGCAGTTGCTTGAGGCAAAGCACCTGCTTTTTGCTCCTTGATAACCTTTCCCCCCAAAGGAGTGGAAATACTCTCAACAAATACCTCCTTAAGCTCCCCATCAACACGTATAAAAAATGGACGCACCTCATCTGTTTTTTCGCCACTCCCCTCAATTTTAATCGCATAGTGCTCTCCATTGACAACAATCTCAAACTCTTTAGGTAATTTATCATCACATTTTTCTTCATATGATTCCAAAGGCTCGGGGTTAAGCGCATTAGCATTGCGCTCTTGCAAAAACGTTTGCGCAATAGTCCCAAACATTGCATAAGATATAACATCTTGCGCACTCTTAGCAAATCCTGCACTTTCTTCTTTTGCTTTTTTAAGTTCAGGAGAGAGTAAATCCGCAGGGCGCACACGAACAATATCTTCACCCTCGCTTAAAACTTTTTTTACTAACATTTCATTTAAAGGTGCTGGTGTGCGACCATATAGCCCCTTAATTACGTTGCGCGTTTCCGTTGTAATAGTCTTATATCGCTCTCCCATAAGCACATTAAGCACTGCTTGAGTGCCAACAATCTGACTTGAAGGTGTTACCAAAGGCACATAACCAAAATCCGCCCGCACATTTGGAATCTCCTGCATTACTTCTTCCATTCTATCAAGAGCATTTTGTTCTTTGAGTTGATTTGCCATATTTGAAATCATACCACCTGGAATCTGATTGACAAGCACACGCGTATCAATTTGATTATATTGAGATTCAAATTTTTTATATTTACGGCGGTTTTTGCGCAAAATCTCTGCTGCTATCTCCATAGAGGCTATATCAAGCTTAGTATCCCATTTTGTCCCTCTAAGTGTAGCGACCATAGATTGTGTGCAAGGGTGGCTTGTGCCTTCACTTAAAGCTGAATTTGCTAAATCTAACACATCAACTCCAGCCTCTACTGCTTTCAAATGTGCTCCAAATGCAAACCCTGCGGTTGAGTGCGTATGTAAACATAGATATACACCTAGCTCTTCTTTGAGTGCTTTTACCAAATCATACGCTGTAAATGGCGTAAGCAAACCCGCCATATCCTTAATTGCAATAGAATCACAACCCATTTCTACAAGCTCTTTTGCATAATCTACAAAGCTTGAAATTGTATGCACAGGAGAAGTTGTATAACAAATTGCACCTTGTGCGTGTTTGCCATATTTTTTCACGCTCTCAATAGAAACTCTAAGATTACGAGCATCATTAAAGGCATCAAAGATTCTAAAAATATCCATACCTGCTTCACTTGAAAGCCTTACAAATTCCTCAACCACATCATCAGCATAATGCCGATAGCCTATAAGATTCTGTCCTCTTAGAAGCATTTGCAATGGCGTTTTTACAAAAACTTTTTTAAACTCATTCAAACGTTCAAAAGGGTCTTCTTTAAGATAGCGTAAGCAAGTATCATAAGTTGCCCCACCCCATACTTCTACGCTATGAAAGCCAATAGAATCAAAAATCTTTGCTGCCTCAAGCAAATCTTGCGTGCGCATACGAGTAGCCAAAAGCGACTGGTGTCCATCTCGCAAACTATTTTCTGTGATTTTTATCATAACCTCACCTTCTATTTGGATTGTTTATTATTATAAATTCTATCGCATTTGGCATTATAAATGACAAAATACAGACTAAGAGAGCACCTCATAGGTTAATATTGTAGCATTTTGTGCGTGCTGTTGCTCACAAAGATGTAAGTTTTCAATTTTTAATCTCACCAATTCATCAAGATGAGAGATTCCTTTTTGTGCTAGAGCACGAGCATAAATACCACGATAAAATTTCGCATAATGGCTTACTTTCTTGCCATTTTTTAAAAATACGATTTGGTAGTATTGCCTCGCACATTCACATTTATAAGCCTTTATATATGCTTCAGCGCGCAAATCTAGCACTTTCTCTCCACATAGAATCTTATCAATTTTAGCTTTTAAATCTTTATAGAGATTTTTTAAGCTAAAAGCTCCTACACCTTTGCCTTGATGAAGGTTGTAGTATGGCAAAGGCTCATCTGCCCTCACTGCACCAAAAAGATTACTAAAAATATACAAATTTTCACGCACATAGCTTTGCGCTTTAAAATCTAAACTTTCAAAATCAAGTGCTTTATACCCCACACCACTATAAAGCTTAATAGCTTCTACTCTTGGAGAAGTAGGTAGATTCTGTGAAAGGGCAAAATCACGCATATCAAGAATCTTGCTCCCAAAAAGTGAAGCTATTTCACTCTCGCTTGCAGTTTGCAAAAATGTTATATACTCACGCACTGCTTGAGAATCTAGTATGTGAGATAATGCATTATGCGAAGTCTTTGTTGTATTTTGAGGCTTATTTTTGCCTTCACTTGGACTAAAGAGGATTTTCATACTCATTTTTTATTTTAATCCAAACAAATACGCATAAGGCGAGGAGGGATTGACAAAAGATTTTAAGTCATTATATGGAATATGAAATTCTATTTCTCCATAAACATAAGGAGCAATCTCATAAATATGCCATACAAATTTTATGCCTTGAGATGTAGCAAAAAAAGTCTGTGGCAATTCTTTCAGCGGCAAAGTCTGCTCAAAAAGTTTCTCTTTATATTCTGGCGTCTCTAGTTTTTGAGTAAGCATTTGCAAAAGTGTATTTTTATTTTTCTCATCTAAAAGAAACAAATCCTCTAATTTGCTTGATAATCTTTCGCCATTTTGCAAAGAATAGCTTTCCATTGTTGTGCTATGAACCCCGTGTGCTCCTCCCTCATACACATAAGAAAATTTCTGTAATGATACAATATGTGAATCTATAAATTCTACACTATACATTTTTGCATATTCTGCATTAAATTGCTCTTTTTCTTGGCTATATGCCTTAAAATCCTGCTTTGCTAGATATTGAAGCTGCTTTTGTAGCTCCGACACATCTTTTGCCCCATCTGCAAGTTGCGCGTTAAGCTTTTCTACGATATGAGATTCAAGTTTGGGATTATATGAGGGCAAAATGATAGGTTTTTTGTAAGTAGATTCAAATAAAACAACTTCCTTATCTGCTTTTTTAATGGAATGTGCATAATGTCCTTGTGCGAAAGTTACCTCATTTAAAGGTAATGTATCATCTTGAATAAAGCTAAATTTCTCTCCTTTAAAATAACTTTTTTGATGCCAAAATAGCCTATCGCCGCGAGGGTTATCATTTTCCCATACACCACTTACCTTTAAAAATCCTTTTTCATCTTTACTAAAAGTAATCTTTTGAGCATCAAGTGATGACATAAAATGTTCATTGTCTCCCATTGCTTCATTCCACACATTTGGCAAAGCAATAGCAATCATTAAAGGAAAATCTTTGCTATTTTGCTTTAAATAAACTACTCTTCCTTTTTCAGGGTCATTTTGTATATTCTCTATGCTAGATTCTATATCTATATCACGCTTTTTATCCTCCCATATAGATAAATACCCTACTTGCTCCTTATCGCCTACCTTGCCTTTAAGCACATAAAAAGCCGTGCTATTTTCTTGCAGTCCTAGTAACTCCCGCACAGATGCAGAATCTCGTGCAATATCTTGCCCTTGAGCCTTGCTCTCTTGCGTTTGTTCTTGAGTAGATTGCTTCTTTTGAGAATCTTTAGAATCTCCACAGCCTATTAAACAAAAACCTAAATAAATCCCCAAAACAATATATATTAGACTTGAAAACCTCATAATACCCTCCTTCGCCTTAAAAGAACTACCAACCACGCGAAACAATATGACAACTCATACAGCCTCTTAAAATCCGTCCGTATGCGCCAGCACTTTCAATAAATTCATCACGTTTTAAAAATTGCTCCATTGCTTCAATGTTCTCTTGATTTCTATTTAAAACGCCTGTTACAACATTTATGTCTCTGCGCCTTTGCGGACCAAGATAAGTATTTGGGTCAATGTGTAGTAATTTCTTGTTGAGTGCCTTAAAATCTTTAAGTCCCTCATTAATTAATTCTTTTCTATTATACAAAAATCCTCTTTCCATTCTGTCCATTGCCCATTCCATATCCTGCATAATTTGTGTAAGTTGATGATTCTGTGCGAAAACACCACATACACACAAACTTATAAATAATAAAACCCTCATTTTGCCTCCTCAAATAGTTTTGAACCAATCCGCACAAGATTTGCCCCATAAGCAATCGCTATTTCAAAATCCCCGCTCATACCCATAGAAAGAATCTTCGCACCACTTCCTTTAAGAGAATCAAACACATCACGAGTTAATCTAAAACTACGTTCTATAAGTGCTCTATCATCGCTATGTGCGCCAATACTCATTATGCCCTCAAGCTTGATATTTGGGCAAGTAGCACAAATGTGCTCATATATTTCTTTAGCAGATTCTACGCTCACACCGCTTTTACTCTCTTCATTTGCAGCATTCACTTGAAGCAGTGCGCGAATCTTCTGCTCTCCTAATCGCTTTTGCAAAGCAAGGGCGAGTTTTATAGAATCTAGGCTATGCAAAAGTGTAGGATTCAAAGAAAGAAGCGTATTAATTTTATTTTCCTGCAAATTCCCAATAAAATGCCACTCCAAAGGCAAATCATCTAAAGATTCAATTTTTGCGCGTAAATCCTGCACTTTATTCTCACCAAACGCCCTTTGTCCGCATTCATAAAGAGCGCGTATTTGCTCCGTGCTTTGATACTTGCTTACGGCAACAAGTGAGATGATTTGATGAGGACTATAAGCGAGTCTAGCCCTTTCGATTCTACGCAAAATGCGTTCAAGATTTAAAGCTAACATATTCTTTCCTTATGACAATAAACGGAAAATATCATTATACAATCCTAAAAACATTAAAGCCAAAAGTATTGCCCAACCACACAATGTAAGATAATACGCAACATTTTCACTCGGTGGCTTCCTCATAATAATTTCATAACAATTAAATATAATATGTCCTCCATCTAGTGCGGGGATTGGCAGGAGATTAAGAATCCCTAGATTCACTGAAATAAGAGCAGTAAGCCAAAAAAGTATTACCCAACCCTCTTGGGAAGCTGAACCTATTACAGACACTATACTCACAACACCACCCACTTCACTACTTGGCACAACACCACTTAGAAGCTTTACAATTCCTTGAGCAATAAGCGTACTTGCCTTAAGCGTTTCCTCAAAACCATACCTTATGCTCTCCCAGCCACGATAGCTCACTTTACCTACAGCATTAGCACTTGCTATACCAATTACACGCCGAGTAATGTCTTCACCAAAAATATTTTTTGCTTCTTTTTCTATCGGAGTGAGATGAAAGTTAAAAATTTGTGAAGGATCTCGCTCAATGCTTATAAGTAATTCTCCACTTGAAGAAAGAATTATAGAATCTAACTCCTCCCAAGTTTTAATCTCTTCATCATTTATACTTAAGATTCTATCCCCTGCTTTGATACCAGCTAAGTAGGCAGGGTAGTTTTCTTTGACTTCTCCCACCACGGGTAATAAACTTAATTTTCCACCTATACCTACCGCTATATAGAGAAAAAAAGCAAGGAGTAGGTTAAATAATGGTCCTGCCAACAAAATAGCTATACGTTGCATTGGGGATTTACTAAGATATGAATCTACCTCATAATTGCGTGCTTTTGGATTACTATCATCTTGTCCTTTTAATTTGACATAACCACCAAGGGGAATAAGCGAAAGAGCGTATTGTGTTTGCCCTATTTGCACACTTGCAATTTTTTTGCCAAAGCCTATACTAAATACTTCTACTCTCACACCGCATAGACGAGCCACAAAAAAATGTCCTAATTCGTGAAAAAATACCAAAAAAGATAAGATGATAAGGGCAATAAAAATACTCATACGCTCAAACTTTTAACATATTTTAGAGTATAGTCCGCCCCAGAATAAAGAGTAAGCGCTACTGCAATCCATAGTAATATCTCACCGCCGGGGAAAAAATCTGCCAATAAAAATGCGATTGCAGTAATTTGTGCACCTGTTTTATATTTGCCACTTCTACTTGCTGCCACACTTGCCCCACTTCCTGCCACCATTACGCGCAATCCAGTAATAAAAAATTCTCGCGATAAAATCAAAAATACCGCCCAAGGAGATGCCCTATCTAAAATCAAAAGTGCGATAAAAGCAGATAGAATCAACATTTTATCTGCTAATGGGTCAAATACTTCCCCGAATCGTGAATGCACACAATATTCACGCGCAATATAACCATCAAAAAAATCTGTGATCGAAGCTATACAAAAAATAAAGCAAGTGAGGTAATTTACCCAACTCTTATCAATATAATCAGGAAATACTGCATCATAATGTAATGCCACAAAAAGCAATAAAACTGCTAAAAATATCCGTGAAATACTTAAAAAATTAGGTAAATGCTTCACTATTGTTCCTTATAAATAATGCCTATATAAATTGAAAATTAAAGTAGATTCTACAATGGATTATTTAACTTAACACAAAAGTATCAAAAGTTATACTAGTTTTTGCTACAATCACGCACGATATTTATTATAAGGAGGCAGGAGATGATTAATATTTTTATAAGACGTGGAGGACTTATTGTGCGAGAGAGCTTGTATTCAAGTGATGAGCAAATTAAAGTTTTCCACGAAGAAGATAAGATTTTATGGATTGATTTGTTTCGCCCCTCAAGCGATGAGGTAAATTATATTTCACAAACTTATCATCTTGAAGTGCCCACCAAAGAAGAAAGAGAAGAGATTGAGCAATCAGCTAGATATTGGGAAGATAGCGGGAGTATTACGATAAATACTTACTTTCTCGTGCGTTCTTTAGAATCTGAACTCCATAATGAAACAATTACTTTCTTACTTCGTAAAAATATCCTTTTTACAATCCGATACAGCGAGTTTCGTGTCTTTGATGAGATTCAACAAATTGTTCTCGCTACACCAAAAGTGTTTGAAGATGGATTTGACCTCATTGGCAAAATCTTTGAAATACGCGTAGAAAAAGATGCAGATTTACTTGAGAGTGCAGCAAAAAACACTCGTGCATTGCGTAAAAGAGTATTTAACTCTCAAGTAATCAACTATGATGAAATGCTAGAAGAACTTTCGTCTTTACAAGAATTAAATATGAGCGTGCGAGATTCTCTTTTTGATAAAAGAAGAGCCATCACCGCTGTGCTTAAAAGCGACAAAGCAGATGCTGATGTGAAAAAAAATATTACCATTGTTCTAAAAGACTTAAATTCACTTGTTGAATTTACAGCCGTGAATATGCACGCGTTGGACAATATTCAAACGATTCTAACAAACCAAATTAATATTGAACAAAACAAAACCATTAAACTATTCACGGTTGTAACCGTAGCAATGATGCCCCCAACTCTTATTGGCACAATTTATGGTATGAACTTTGATAATATGCCCGAATTACATTGGGATTTCTCTTACCCTGTGGCACTTGTGATTATGATTCTCTCTACAATTTTCCCTATCATTTATTTTAAGAAAAAAGGTTGGATTTGATGGATTTTTCTTGGATAGGAGATTTTAATGCGTGGGTGGCACTTGCTACACTTGTATTTTTAGAAATCGTGCTTGGCATTGATAATCTTATTTTTTTATCCATTATTATTTCACGCCTTGAAGAATCTCAACGCGATAAGGCTCGTATTTTTGGCTTAATGCTTGCTATGCTCTCTCGCATTGCACTTTTAATCTCACTTTTTTGGGTAACAAAGCTTACAAAACCACTTTTTTACATTTTGGATTTAGCAGTAAGTGGGCGAGATATTGTGTTGTTTTTGGGAGGATTATTCTTGATTTATAAAGCTACAAGCGAGATTCACGAAATGACGCAAGCACGAGAAGAGCACACTCCTGCCCCAAAATATACAAATTTTAACTTAGTGTTGCTCCAAATTATGGTGCTTGATATTGTATTTTCACTTGATTCTGTTATCACTGCTGTGGGTATGGTAGATATTTTATCTGTAATGATTATTGCCATTGTTGTAAGTGTATTTGTTATGCTTTTTGCTTCTAAGGGTATTTCACATTTTATAGAATCTAATCCAAGCATTAAGATTCTAGCGCTTGCATTCTTAATTTTGGTAGGCATAACACTTGTAGCTGATAGTTTGCATTTCCATATACCTAGAGAGTATGTTTATTTTGCTATTATCTTTTCTTTAAGCGTGGAAATTATTAATATTTACTTTATCAAATCACGCAAATAAATAGTAAAAGTATCATAGGAATGTAGCATTTATAACAATTACCTAAGGATAAATAGAACTTCTCCTTAGGTTTTAAATTTTAGGATTATAGTTCTTGATGTCTAAAAACTATAAATATAGCGCACTCCAATATTGTAATTACGAGAAGCTGTAAGTTTTACTTGAGTGCCTGCCACATTTCCATCAAATAATGTCATAGCAACTAAAGGCACTCTAACTATGGCTTCTAAACTATGTTTAGTATCTACCACACTACGCAAACCAAGATTTAAACTCACATCAAGCCCTGTTTTTTTAAGGTTTATACCAGCTGCTTGTATATCGCTAAAATCCTTATTGTCAATCGTATTGCTGCCTACGCCCACACCTACAAATGCGCCAAAGTTTGCACTCTCACTCGTGATAAAATTAAAAAGAGCATCAACATTCACACCATAATTCATTAAGGTTGTCTTGCCCGGATTCTCATCATTAAAATTTGCATAAGTGAAGTTTGCATAATAGCGCAATCCAACATCAGAAGTAAAAAATTGCTTATAACCAGCAATAATTTCATAACTTGCCCCAGCCCCTACTGCTTTATCTTTTGCTCCATTTTCTACATATTCTCTTTCCCCTGCGCCGTGCCCTATACCCACACCAAAAAATGCACCACTTTCTTCACCTACTAGCGCAGAACTTGATAACACTAAAGCCACGACAGAGCTAACTAACAATTTTTTAGTTTTCATTGAAACCACCTTTAAAGAATTGATTTTGCATTTATAATGCGTGTCAATTCTACCCCCCCCCCCCCCCCCCCGATTTTTGCTTAAAAAGCAAAAAAATAAGGTTGTATTTAAACTTTAATATGCAAAAATGTAACAATAAATTAAAGCAGGTGCAAAGATAAATATCTACCTTACCAAATTGCATAAAAAATCTCATTAATGCTCTAAGGGTGTAATGGTTTTAATCCTTTGAGCGTAAGAACTATCTTACTCATTACACTTCCTCCGCGCACCATACCGCTCTCATAGTTATATACCTTAAGCCCACCATTAAGTGCATTTTGACGAATACTTGCGCTTTGGGAATAAGTTGTAATAATGCCTTGTGGGTGCAAAAGAGAAGCAAGGAGTGAAAAATACTCTGTATTCCATAAAGTTGGATTCTTCTTTGGACTAAAGGCGTCCTGATAGATAATATCAAATGTATCCTTTGGTAAAAGCTTGCAAGCTTCAATCGCATCACCTTTATAAATATAAAGCTCAAAGGTTACACTTTGAGCCAATATACCGCTGTGCATTATCATTTTTTTATCTTGCGCAGAGGCAAAAAAATACATAATCTCATTAATATTTTCTATATACTCGCTCATATAAGGAGGATATGCCCATTTGTGTAATGCGTTAAATATATTTTTATCTTGTTCGGGAGAATAGATATGCACTTTACCACAATAACCCTTTTGGACAAGTGTGCTTAAAAGTGCAAAAGTGTTGTATCCTAACCCAAAACATATATCAAGTGCATAAATTTCGCTTGGTAAGCCTCCATAGACAGATTCTAAATGCGCTAAAGAAGGGTATATGTGCTTATAGAGTGTCTCACTTAATGCGCCATCTTTTAAGCTATGATAGCATTCATCAAAAACTTCATTATATGCGCTCAAACTTCCGTCATTACTCTGTCTTATCCAACTTTTGCCCTTTTGCTCCACGCTCTAGTGTGCCTCATCATTCCTTACTTCATAGCCATTTTTGAGAATCCACCAACTCAAAGCCGTAGCTTGTTGCAATCTCTTATAAAGTGATTGAGCAAATTCCTTATCATTGTGTCGTTCCATAGCTTTATGGAAATATTCTATTTGCTCCCCATCATTATTATAAATAAATCTATCTGTGGCGACAGAAAAATAACCAAGTGCATCATTTTCTCCAGCCAATGCTGCACTATCATTGCTTACAAGCGGAGTGCCAAAACTATAATAAGTGTAATTTTCAGGAGCGATAAGCTCTACAATGCTTGGGGTAATATCAATATGAGAGCCAATATTTGTATTTTTTTTCATTTCAAGAGTAGGTGAATAAATAATCAATGGAATAGTGTTTTGCGTTTTTAAAGAAGGCTTTGCATTTGGATATTCTCCATCATAATGATTTCCTGTAATGACAAAAAGCGAATCAGGAAGCACACGTGAAACCTCTTGAATAAAACGCGTTATCACTTTATCTTGATACCAAATATGCCCAAAAAATCGCGCATCTTTCTTTTTGTATTCAGAATGATTTGTAAGAAATTTCTGTATATCTTCAAGGGGCACATTAAACTGCTCTAAAGGCACATCATAAGGTGAATGATTAGAAGTGGTGAGTATCATATTAAAACTTGGTGTGCTTCTGTGTTTAAAAACATTATCTTTTATAAGGGTAAAAAGATAGTGGTCATATGCTCCCCATAAGCCCTCATAAGGAGAGGCATAACCATTAAGTTTTGCATTTTCAACAATATGAGTGCTATAATATATCTTTTCAAAACCTTGTGATGCGCTATATTGGTCAAGCCTTTGCCAAATACCACTGCCACCATAATAAAAATTTGTTTTATATCCTAAATCTTTCATAATTACGCCCGGCGCAGTGATAAAAGGCTGTAATGTCCCTATTATAGAATTTATGGGAATCTCTGTCTGAAACAATCCTGTAAGTTGCACATCTATACTTTTAATAGTAGAATCTGCATTTTGCAAAAATACACCAATTTTTGTTCCGTGTGCATCATTGAGTAAAGATTTGAGTCCTGAAGTCAAACCAATCTCATCAAACTCTTTATCAAAATGCCATTCACTCAAACTTTCTGCTATAATATAAAAAATATAATTAACTTTCTCTTTACTGCTATAAGTAACTTTTTTTGCTAATAAATCTTTGAGGTTATAATGTGTCTGTTTAGAATCTAGCTCAAAATACTCTTGCACCACTTCAAGTGGTGTTTGGGAAGTATAATCGCTAAAATGAGAATTTGAAATTCGCATATAACCGCGATAAACAAGGTAAAGATTCCTAAAAGCGCCTGTAGAAACTTTACGCAAAAAAGTATTTTCTACAGGCTTGGCAATTTGGTCTAAATTCCCACCCTTAAAGCTAAACGAAGAATTAATAGAAAACATCATTAAAAGTGCAAAAATAACAAACAAAATAGCTGAAGTAATTAAAGATTCTTTGCTTGTAGAGCGAGAGCGAATAGAGCTTAATGGGTCATAGCCATATTCACGCGTAATTTTGGTAAAAATTTTGCTATAAGCATACATAAATAAAAAACTGAGAATGCTATACATAAATATAAAACTGAGAATGCTATAATGTCCGCTTATACCTGTATGAAAAATTGCCTTTTGGTCATCAAAAATAAATCCAAGTAAATTTGCATTAAAAACATCATTATAAATCTCATAAAATGCAATCTCTGCAATACCTATAAATAAACTCACAATCACCACAATAAACGCATAAATCCATAAAATAACCCAACGCAATTCGCTCCAAAAAAATAATAGACCAATGGCAAAATATACAATACTTAAAGTGGCTATATGTCTAGAATCATAACGCAGTCCATTGATAAAAGTGTTTATGTATTCGCTAAAACTTTTTACTTCCCCTATGGCATCATAATATACTCCACTATAAAGCACAAAGCAAAGTTTTATCGCAAAAAATAAAGCAAATAAAAATAAAGCAAAGGTAATTGACTTAACAAGCAGCTTTTCAAACCACTTTCTTTCCATTTCTCCCTCCAAAATATAATCTTATTAATGTCTGAATCACTCGCCATATCAAAGCGATAATACAACCTATCCACAAAAATGGGTCAATACAATAATTTATAATACTCATCTGCCCTAGAATCTGTAACTCATAGCCTAGAATAGACAAAAGTAGCCCATAGCCTGCCAAAGCACACAGACTATAAGAAAAAAGAGACAAAATACAAAGAAAATAAAGTTGAATTTTAAACTCTAAATGGTAAATATCAATAAAACCATAACCTAAAAACCCATAATAAACTAATATCCCTAATCCAATCCATATATATTGTATGCTCGGTGGAAAAAAGTGATGAGATTGCATAAAATGCGACATTTGTATCAATAAAGAATCTGTTCTCATAGTGCAGCAAGGAGTTGCTGTTCTTTGAACAACAATGCGCATAAGTAAAAAACGAATAAGCCACCAAAGGCTTAAAAAGCATAGCATTAAACTTGGCACATCAAAAAGTGCATATACATAATCACACGCACTCCAGCCATATATGGGCACATTAAAACATATAAGCCACACTATGGCAATAATTACTATAAACTTGTTTCTTAAACATTGCAAACAAAATATTAATGCACAAAAAATGGTAAGATTAATCGCTATACATACAGCTATACTCATAATTCTGCCTCTATTTGTTGTGGTTGCGAATTTTGCTTGGTAGATTTTACAAGCAAAGACTTTGGCACAAGTGCAGTTTTAATATGTGTGCGTCCGTGAGTATAAGCAATATGCACGAAAGATTCATTAATAGCTACACTTGGATAAGAAACTTCATTGTCAAGCAATGTGTCAAGCTGCAAAAGAGGTTCAAATATCACTTGAGAATCTTTAAGACTAGATTGAAGTAATTTATAAATCCATAATTCCTCGCGTTTGTTTCCCGTAAGAGAGCTTGCTTGATTGTGTAATAAAAATAAAGAATCTAAAGCATTAAAAAGCACAGAAGAAGCATCATAATTTTTGAGATTGCTTGGTTTTGAATCTGCACATATTGTGCTACACTCACTTACATAAAGTGTATGCTCATAAGCTTTGTGATTGCGATAAATTCCTATACTTGAGTGCATTGTAAGTGGCACAAAGCTTGGTTGTAGTTGGGAGCGAAGCTGTGTAGGACGTGTAATAGAAGTAAGTTGTAAAGAAGGGCTAAACTCTAGCAAAAGCGGATATTTGCGCGCAAGCTCGTGGTAAATAGGCAAGATAAATCCACCATCACTTTTGGACATTGCAGGTGTGCGCACAAGATGAGAAAAGTTAAGCAAAGGGCTTATGTGCAATTCTTGCATATAACGCAAAGATTGTAGATTTTTGTCTAATTGAGAAGCAGATTCTAATAAAAGCCAATAAATTTTGCTTGTCGACCAACCACCCATACTCACTCCTACAACGAATAAATGCACTCTCCCTTGCATATCCACAAAAGTAATAGGATTCCCTAGTTTTTTAATAAATTTTCCACTTAGAGCAGAAAGTGTAGGAGCGTCTAAAAGAAGTCGGGGTTCGCTCCAGTGCCCAATCTGTGTATCTACTCTATTTTTCTTTATATCTTTATCAAAAGTAAAAAAGCTCTGATAAATCCCTACATCTCTCGCACCTTCATTACTTCCTGCAAAATATAAGAGCATAAAATCCTTATTGCTCACACTTGCGATATTGACAATCGCGCTTGCGTGTGCAGAAGCTCGAGAATTAGGAATATCAAAATAAATAATAGCTTGTGAGAGGGTATTTAATGGGGGGGGGGGCGATAAAAGATTTTGCTCTGGTAATACTAAATTCTGTTGCGAAAAATCAAGCTTGGTCTTGGGTGTCTCATCATTAATAAGACACCACCAAGCACACAAACAAAGCAAAAACACAAATATGCTATGCTTCGAATATGTGTAAAAGAGATCTCGCATTTTCATTACTTAAAAAAGCGTTTTAACAAATTGCGAAATGCGTGTAATGCCTTCTTTAAGCTGCTCTAAAGAACACGCAAAAGAAAGTCGCACAAATCCCTCCATACCAAAAGCAACTCCGGGCACAAGTGCTACTCCTTGCTCCTTAAGTAATGCTTGGCAAAATCCCATAGAATCTGTACCATACCGAGGTAATGTAGAAATATTAATAAAGAGATAAAATGCACCTTGAGGCTCACACACATTAAGGTTTTGAATATTATTAATCGCATCGCACGCAAAACGCATACGCTCTTCAAATGCCTTTCTCATATCCTCAATATCATTATTTGCCTCTCCTTTAAGTGCTACTATGGCAGCTTTTTGCGTGATAGAATTAATATTAGAAGTGCATTGGCTTTGAAGATTGTTCATTAATTTAACAAGTTTTTTGTCTTTACACGCGAGATAGCCTATACGCCACCCTGTCATCGCCACAGACTTACTTAGTCCATTAATTGTGATAGTGCGCTGCATCATATCCTCATTTACAGCTGCAACAGAGAAAAATTTCACTCCATAAACAAGTTTTTCATACATTTCATCACTCACAACCCATATGTTTGTGTCTTTTAAGACTTCAGCAAGAGATTCTAGTTCTTCTTTAGTATAAACCATACCGGTAGGATTAGATGGGGTATTAAGCACAAATACTTTTGTCTTGGGTGTGATGGCTTCACGGAGCTGTTTTGGTGTAATTTTAAAATTATTTGCTTGCGTTGTTTGCACAATGACAGATTTACCGCCGCTAAAGGTTACAAGTTCAGGATAGGTAACCCAATAAGGAGAGGGGATAATCACCTCATCATCTTTATCAACAAGAGCTTGAAAAACATTAAAAAGTGAGTGTTTTGCTCCATTGCTTACAAGTATTTCATTACGCTCATAAGCAAGAGTATTTTCACGCAAAAGTTTATCTTTAATCGCCTCAAGTAATTCTGGAATCCCTGCCACCGCAGTATATTTAGTAAAACCACTTTTTAACGCTCTAATAGCCTCATCTTTTATAATTTCTGGCGTATCAAAATCAGGTTCTCCAGCCGAAAAACTTAATATATCTTGCCCCGCAGCTTTTAATTCTCGTGCAAGTGTGCTAATAGCAATTGTGGTAGATTCTCCTAAAAGCTCTACACGTTTTGCATAAGTTGTCTTTTTCATCTTTTCTCCTTGTGCTTAAGATTACTCTTTAATATCCGCAAGTTTGAGTGTAAATTCAATCTCACCCTTGCTTAAACGCATTTCTTTTGCAATCGCATCAATGCTCCAACCATCACGAAACATACCAATAATGCGTTTTTCATCAATATTTGTGCTAGAAGTAGGAAAATAACCAAACTCGCGGATTTTCTCTTCAATACCCACAATTTTCTCTTCAATATAATCGCCTTCTTTATTGACTTGTGCTTCAAGAATCTCTATTTGGCGATATACATTTACCAAAGCATTATTGACTGCATCAATGCTCTCTGTTTTAATTTTGGTATTTAATGCAGTAGAGCTTAATTGATTCTCAAGTTCATTATCTTTAATCCATTTATGAATTTTAAAAATTTCATTATTAAGATCTTCCATACCTTTTTCAAAACGTCTTAATCGCTTGTTTAAATCAAAATTACGGGTATAATTAAAAAATGCAACTAAACATACAATACCTATTGAGACAAGCCCAAAAATCATACTGATACTACTCATTGAAACACCAAACATAAACTATTCCTCCATTTTTTGTAATCTTTTAGAATCTAAAATTGCTAAACGTTCCATTTGAACCACAAAGCTATCAAAATCTCCTGTGTCTTTATGATGAATACGCTCAAATTTTACAATCTGGTTATGGATTGCAGATGCAAAAATACCAATATATCTTTGTGGAAAGATAGGTAAAAATATACGCAAATAATACTCTTCTCCCTCTTCAAACACATTTGAAGGCATACATAACACATTATGCCCCACAAAATGAGCAATTCCTTCAAATGCCAAAGGAATATATTGTGTCGTTTTATTTAAAAGTATTTGCTCAATATTCTCCACCTTTTGATAAAGCTCTACAAGCAGCTCAAGCAAAACCTCATCGGTATCCTCTGTGGCTTTTTTAGATTTAAGTTTATTAAGCCATTGTGCAATAGAACCATAACGATGTTGCGCAAGAGTAACAAACTCCTTATTAAAAGTTGCCTGATTAGCTTCATCTAGCTTTGAAAAAGCTACTTCAAGTTCGCACGGCACGATACGTGTGTAAATACCGCATTGCTCAAGTATGCCTTTAATATCCATATACAACCCTTATAGAATCTATTAAAATACAAATAAAAAATATCATACCCAAATAACCATTAGTAACAAAGAAAGCTTTGGGAATATTTTTTAAATGCACACTGACTAAATATTGTTCATAACAAAGCATAAGAGCAGATAAAACTACGCCTATTTCTGCAATTTTGCCAAGCTGTGCTTCATATACAAAACTTACCCAAAATCCTACTGCTATAAGATGACATAAACGCGAAATCCACAATGTAGCTTTTACTCCAAAATACGCAGGAATAGAGTGTAGATGGTTATCCTTATCAAACTCTATATCTTGAATAGAATAAAGCAAATCAAATCCCGCTACCCAAAATAGCACCCCCACAGATAAAAATATACTCCACAAAGGAATCTCACCCATAACTGCAATAACTCCAGCTATGGGTGCTAAACCCAAGCATACACCAAGCACCCAATGTGCTATGGCACTAAAACGTTTGGTATAAGAATAAAAAGCCAAAATAACTAAAAATGGTACACAAAGATAAAACGCAAGGGTATTGATAAAATAAGAAACAAATATAAAAATTAAAGCATTGATAACATTAAAGGCTACAAGACCGCTAAGACTAATACGCCCATCAACACTCGGACGCTTATTTGTACGTAAATTGCGTATATCAATATCCCTGTCTTTAAGACGATTAAAGCCCATAGCAAAATTTCTTGCACTCACAAGAGCCAATATACAAAGAATAAAAGTTTCCCACCCACACCACGGAATCCCATACACTTGCATACTTGCTACAACTATTGCAATAAGAATAAAACTGCTTGAAAAAATTGTATGCTCAAAAGCAACAAGGTCGCTAAAATTTTTTATTCGCCTACCCAACGCTTGAAATAAGTTCATTTTAAATCCAGTCCTTGATTTGATTATTCTTTATCTTGCTTAAGGTAAAATAATGTAAGATTTTAAAATACCTTACCAAAAAATAAGCTAAAACTCTTGCAAAATAAGGCAAAATCGTTTAATATATCGCATTCTAAAAGGTGGGGTTATTTCTCTAATATTAAAAATTTTAAAGGACAGGGTGTATGGACAACTTGAATTACATTGACATAGGGATTTTAGTATTGCTTATTTTACTTTCCCTTAAGGGCATTTGGCAAGGTATTATCCGCGGTTTAGCAAGCTTTTTGGGTATATTACTTGGGATATTCTTTGCCTCAAGATTCTATAATGATGCGGGCGAATGGTTTGCAAGCAACATTTATGATTTTAATTCCCCTGACCTTAATGCGCTTGTAGGTTTTCTTATCATTATTACATTCATTTGGGCAAGTTTTCTGCTTCTTGGTGAGATTCTCTATCGGGCGATAAAATTCACGCCTCTTGCGGTGCTTGATGGTGCTTTTGGTTTAATGTTTGGATTCTGTAAGGCATTTTTGCTTATTTCTATAATTGTCTTTGGTATTTCACAAATTGGGTGGCTTAAGAATTTTTCACAAAATATTGAACAAAGCAGTTCTCTATTTCCGATGATGAAAAATCTTGCTGTGCATATTATGAATCTTGAGCAAATACAAGAAGTTAAAGAAAATTTAAATAATTTTAATACGCAACAACTTGAAGAAAAACTTGACAACACGACAAAACAGCTTCAAAATAAGCTACCAACATCGCCTAAACAAGATTCTCATAATTGGCGACAAAGGTAAATAAGGTAAAATATGTTTTCAAATTTTTATGTTCAACAACGTATAAAAAAAATGGAACTTATGCGACAAGAAGGCTTTAATCCTTATGCTAATAAAACTACACGCACTATCAGTAATTACAATTTTTTAAATAAATATAATCATCTCAAAATGCAATCTTCAGATGATACGCAAGATTGTACGCAAAATAAAGAGATTGAAAGCATTGTAGGACGTGTGCGTTTTATCCGTCTAATGGGAAAAGCGTGCTTTATTAAGATTCAAGATGAAAGTGGTATCCTTCAAGCTTATGTATCAAAAAATGATATTGGAGAAGACTTTTTATTGATTAAAAAAGTGCTTGAAGTTGGGGATATTATCAATGTAAGTGGTTATGCTTTTGTAACCAAAACCGGTGAATTAAGTATCCACACACTTACATTGCAAATACTTACCAAAAGTATCGTCCCACTCCCAGAAAAATTTCACGGACTAAATGATATTGAGCTACGTTATCGCCAACGTTATGTAGATTTAATCGTTAATAACAAAGTTAAAGAAACTTTTAAACTGCGTAGCCAAATTGTCTCGTGCATACGACAATTTTTTGAGCAAAAAGGATTCTTAGAAGTGGAAACACCTATGCTCCATTCTATTCCTGGCGGAGCAAATGCGCGCCCTTTCATCACTCATCATAATGCACTTGATGTAGATAGATATCTACGAATTGCGCCCGAACTTTATCTCAAACGTCTTATTGTAGGGGGATTTGAAGCTATTTTTGAACTCAATCGTAATTTTCGCAATGAAGGTATGGATCATTCACATAATCCAGAATTTAGTATGATTGAATTTTATTGGGCATATAAGACTTATGAAGACCTCATTACACTTACCCAAGAACTTTTTGCTTTCTTATTTAAAAAACTCAACTTACCGCATAGTTTGATACACGATGAGTTAGAAATTGATTTCTCACAATGGCACATTATAGGCTACAAAGAAGCATTAATTAAAATTGGTGGTTTAGATAAAAATATCATTGATAATCAAGACGCACTCCTTAGCTTCCTTATGAGCAAACATCTTAAGGTAGATAAGAGTATGTCTTATGGCAAACTTTTAGGCGAAGCTTTTGATGAATTTGTTGAACATAAACTCATCAATCCGACTTTTATCACGCAATATCCCATTGAAATTAGCCCTTTAGCTCGGCGTAATGATGAGAATCCAAATGTTGCTGATAGATTTGAGTTATTCATCGGTGGTAAGGAAATTGCCAATGGTTTTAGTGAGCTTAATGACCCAATCGACCAATTTGAGAGATTCAAAGAGCAAGCCAAGGCAAAAGATGCGGGAGATGAAGAAGCGCAGTATATGGACGAAGATTATGTATGGGCACTTGCGCACGGTATGCCACCTACTGCTGGAGAAGGCATAGGTATTGATAGATTAGTAATGCTTTTAAGCAATGCAAAAACAATTAAAGATGTAATTTTATTTCCTGCATTAAAGCCAACTAAATCAAATTTTGATATAATACTTTCTCAAGACGCATTATCTAATGCTCAAATAATCAAGGAGAACTAATGGATTACTCAATCAAAGAGCAGGACTTTGAGGTCTTTGAGCTCATAGAAAAAGAGCTTGAACGACAAAATGAGCATTTAGAAATGATTGCGAGTGAAAATTTTACTTTTCCAAGTGTTATGGAGGCTATGGGAAGTATTTTAACAAATAAATATGCTGAAGGTTACCCATTTAAACGCTATTATGGAGGCTGTGAGTTTGTTGATAAAATTGAAGAAATTGCGATTGAACGAGCAAAAAAACTCTTTGGTGCAAATTTTGTTAATGTGCAACCACATTCAGGCTCACAGGCTAATGCAGCGGTATATGCAGCGATTTTAAAACCTTATGATAAAATTTTAGGTATGGATTTAAGCCACGGAGGACATCTCACACACGGGGCTAAAGTCAGCACTTCAGGGCAACTTTATCAAAGCTTCTTTTATGGTGTAGAGCTTAATGGGCGTATTGATTATGATAAACTCGCACTTCAAGCTCAAGTGGTTAAACCAAATGTTCTTGTATGTGGATTCTCTGCTTATACTCGTGAGCTTGATTTTAAAAGATTGCGTGAGATTGCAGATTCTGTAGGGGCTTACCTTATGGGTGATATTGCTCACGTAGCTGGGCTTGTGGTTGCAGGAGAATATCCAAATCCTTTTCCACATTGCCATATTGTTACCACTACGACACATAAAACATTGCGCGGACCTAGAGGTGGAGCGATTCTTACAAATGATGAAGAACTCTATGCTAAAATCAATAAGGCTGTATTTCCAGGTATCCAAGGTGGACCTCTTATGCATATTATCGCAGGAAAGGCAGTAGGTTTTAAAGAAAATCTCAAACCTGAATGGAAAATTTATGCAAAACAAGTAAAGTCAAATATTCAAGCTCTTGCAGAGGTGCTCATCAAGCGCAACTATGAACTTGTAAGCGGTGGAAGTGATAATCATCTAATTTTAATGAGTTTCCTTAACAAAGATTTTAGTGGCAAAGATGCAGATTTAGCGCTTGGTAATGCGGGAATAACGGTGAATAAAAATACCATTCCAGGAGAAATCCGTTCTCCTTTTATTACAAGTGGTATTAGGATTGGCTCTCCTGCTCTAACTGCACGAGGTATGAAAGAAAAGGAGTTTGAATGGATTGGAGAAAAAATTGCTGATATTCTTGATGATATTAACAATACCAATTTGCAAGAACATATTAAGGCACAAGTCAAAAACTTTAGTCGAGATTTTAGAATCTATGACCGACCAATTTTTTAGGGGGGTGAGTCGTGACAGAAATGGATTTAAAGTTAATTAAAATGGATACATCGCATTATTATAAACGTGTCAGTGGATTAGGAACAAAAGTTAGTCATATGGGGCGGATTCTCTATGATAAATACGAGAGAGTAGATGCAATGCTCACTTCTATGCTTATTAACAAACATTTTCGTAAGGAAATTGTAATTGCGCATTCACTTTTGCTTGCTAAAGGAGCAAAAGTGGAAAATATTGTTTTTGATTACAATGGGCGTAATCCTGAAAAATTCTATCATCGTGCTCAACTGCTTTTACGTGAAGAAGGTTTCTTAAATTTTACAGCATTTTGCTCTAAAACACCAGGACATTTGCACCTCTATATACATAAAGGACATACAGAGATTAATGAGGGAAAACGTTTGGCTAAAACGCTTTCTATCAAGTTGGCTCAACGCTGTCCTAAAGAATGGAGAGTGTTTCCTAGTGATGAAATGCCTTCAAATTTTAACATTTTAGCCTTGCCCTATGATGTTTATGCTAAAGAGCGTGGAGCATCTTGGGCAAGACATATGTAGCCAAAACATAATATGAGAAGTTTAAATTATTTAAGGAGTAACTAATGGAAACAAAACGAGAACTCAATGATATCTTAATCAATGATGATGAATTGCAAAAACAAAACCGCACAAAAAAACTTATGATGATGATTGCCACAGCATTAGTTTTTTTAAGTATTTTAATTGCAGTAGTTTTTATCCTTACACGTGATGATGAAGAGCTTGATGAGAGACATACTGCAACCAACAGTGGTTTAACTCCCATAGATTCTCAAAACGATACATCGCATTCAAATCCTCAAGATGGTTTTGTTGATATTCCACTTGCTAATAGCGAATCAAATGATGACCCATTTCAGCAAATTCTTAATGACATTCGTAGCCGTGATCCAAAAAATACAAATACACAAACACAGGTTGCACAAAATCAACCACAAGCTCCTGCCACTCCAATAGAGCCAACAAAACCTGCACAACCTGTACTTCCACCTAAAAATACTACCCAACCTACTCAAAAAGTATCAGATTCTCCAAAAAAACCTGCAACCACTGCTGCCACAAGAGAACCAGCGAAACCTGCACAACCTGTGTTAGTTCAGCCTACTCAAACAAACAAACCGGAGCCAACAAAACCTGCACAAAATGCAGCTCCTGCTAAACCTGCTCCAACTCAAAATCAACCGCAAGCTCAAAAAAATGTGGCAAATGTTTTTGAAGATGTCTCTGTAACTCGTATGGATACTTCTAAAAATGGGCAAGTTGCAGAAAAGGGATTCTATGTGCAGGTAGGCTCATTTGCCAATAAGCCAAGTGCAGATTTTCTTAAAAAAATTAGTAACTATAGCTATCGTGTTTATGCAGGTACTTCAAATGGGCAGCCGACAACAAAATATCTCATCGGACCTTATCATTCACGCACTGATGCTGGACGTGATTTGCCTAAATTTACAACCCTTGTCTCTGACCCAGTGCATTTTGAGGTAAAATAATCTTATAATGAAAAAAACTTTTGGATTGATTGGTGTAGGTGGCTTTGTCGCTCCTAGACACCTTCAAGCCATTAAACATAATAATGGTGAGTTACTCTGCGCAATTGATAAACACGATTCAGTTGGTATTTTAGATAGTTATTTTCCAAATGCTAATTTTTTTACTGAAGCTGAACGTTTTGAGCGCCACCTTGATAAACTTTGCCGCAATGGCACACCTCTTGATTACATCAGTATCTGCTCACCTAATTATCTTCACGATACACACATACGCCTTGCCTTACGCAATGGTGCATCAGCAATTTGCGAAAAACCTATTGTACTTAATCCTTGGAATCTTGACGCCCTCATACAAGCCCAACAAGAAAATAAACAAAAAATCTACACAATTTTGCAGCTTCGTCTTCACCCAAGCATTATCGCCCTTAAAAATCGCATTCAAACCCTATTAGCACAAAACCCTTGCAAAATCTTTAATATTGATTTAAGCTATATTACTGCAAGGGGCAAATGGTATTTTCACTCTTGGAAAGGTGATGAAAGCAAAAGTGGAGGTGTAGCAACTAATATCGGGGTACATTTTTTTGATATGCTGCTGTGGATTTTTGGCTCATTCAAAGAAAGTATTGTGCATATTCGTAATGAAAAAAGCGTGAGTGGTTACCTTATATTAGAACACGCACAAGTGCGTTGGTTTTTATCTATTGATGAAACACTTTTACCTGATGAATGCAAAATACAAGGAAAAAGAGTTTATCGTCGCCTTATATTCGAAAATGAAGAATTTATCTTCAGCGAAGGGTTTGATGATTTACATACAAGAAGTTATGCAGAGATTCTCTGTGGCAATGGGTTTGAATGCACTCAATCACGAGAGGCTATTGAACTTATCCACCATATCCGCCATAGCACACCCATTGGCATTAAGGGCGAATATCACCCTCTGAATGCAAAGGTGCAAGTAGTATGAAATGCTTTATCCACCCTACAAGTATCATTGATGAAAATGTCAGCATAGGAGAAGGGAGTAAAATATGGCACTTTTGCCATATTCTTAGTGGCAGTTCGATAGGCACAAACTGCTCTTTTGGGCAGAATTGTATGATAGGTCCAAATGTGATAATTGGTAACAATCTTAAGGCTCAAAATAATATCAGTATTTATGAGGGTGTGAGAATCTGCGATGATGTGTTTTTGGGACCAAGTGTTGTTTTTACCAACGTCATTAATCCTCGTGCATTTATCTCACGCAAGAGTGAATTTCGCCCTACTCTTATTAAACGCGGTGCTTCTATTGGCGCAAATACTACTATTATATGTGGTGTAGAAATCGGGGAATACGCCTTTGTTGGCGCTGGAAGCGTAGTTACAAAAAACATTCCTAATTTTGCTCTTTATGTGGGAAATCCCGCACGACACCTTGCTTGGGTAGATAAAGCAGGAAAAAAACTTGTATTTGATGCAAAAATGATGGCTTATGATAGTTATGATGGCACAATGTATCATCTATGCAATAATCACATTGAAATAATAAATGAGAATCTGTAATGATAAATGATTCACTCCCTCACACTTGCACCCTGCCAAGTTTAGAATCTGCACACATTGCAGTCATTGGCTTAGGCTATGTCGGGCTGCCTCTTGCTGTGGCTTTTGGCAAAGTTTATCCTACAATAGGTTTCGATATTGATTCTAAACGTATAGAGGAACTACAAACTGGCATTGACAACACTCAAGAAGTAAACAAAGAGGATATTCTTCAGGCTTCACAATTATATTTTTGCGACCAACTCACACATATTGCATCAGCAAATATTTATATTATATGCGTGCCAACTCCTATTGACAAAAATAAAGTCCCAGACCTTTCTCCACTCCTTAATGCAAGCAAACTCGTAGGCAAAGTGCTCCAAAAGGGGAATCTTGTCATTTATGAATCTACGACTTATCCCACTTGCACAGAAACCGAATGCAAAAATATGCTTGAATCCACTTCTCACTTATCTCTTAATAAAGACTTTTATCTCGGATATTCGCCAGAGCGCATAAATCCTAGTGATAGCTCACATACGCTCACACAGATTCGCAAAATCACTTCGGGTAGCACATTAGAAGTAGCAAAGTTTGTGGATTCTCTGTATGCTTCAATTATTACTGCAGGAACGCATTGTGTTTCTTCAATCAAAACTGCCGAAATGGTAAAAATTATTGAAAATGCCCAGCGCGACCTTAATATTGCCTTTGTAAATGAAATGTGCATTATTTGTGATTATTTAGATATAGATGCACTTGAAGTGCTTGAAGCTGCAAAAACAAAATGGAATTTTCTTCCCTTTAGCCCCGGATTAGTCGGCGGACATTGCATTAGCATTGACCCATATTATCTCACACACAAAATGAATGCTATTGGTTATATTCCACAAGTAATTAGTTCAGGGCGACTTATTAATGATATGATGCCACATTTTGTCGCACAAAAAATGATCAAATTAATGATTGCCCAACATATAGAAGTGCTCTCAAGCAAAATTCTTATTCTTGGCATAACATTTAAGCAAAATTGTCCTGATATACGCAACTCTAAAGTGCCACTTGTCAAAAAAGAGCTTGAAGACTTTGGCGCACAAGTGAGTATCTATGACCCTCTTGCTAATGTCAAAGAAGTTCAAAAACAATATGGTATTACCCTCTTACCCTCACTTCCTACTGAATATTTTGATGCAATTTTTCTAGCAGTGGCACACGATAAATTCTTATCTCTCTCTCATCAAGATCTAGGCAAAAAAGAGCACATTTATTACACACTTACTCACCATAAACTGAGTCCAGATTTATAAAATTGCACGATAAGATAAGCAAAAAATGCAACACTCATACAATGAAGCGCATAATATGCTCTCTTAGAATATATTGCCCATATACATAAAATACCATACCCACATATAAACCACAATGGCGTATAAAATGTAATAGCATTAATCTGTTTATCTTTTATCCACAAGAAAAATTCATCACACACCCACCCAAAACCAAATATATGAGCTACAAGCATTAAAGGAAAAAATACTACAAAAATGAGACTAAGAGGGATTGAAAGCACATTTAAAGGTGTAAAATAAGGAAAAAACCAATGCACAAACGGCAACATATCTAAAAAAATAAGTGTATTAAAACTTATGGGTACAGATACTATTTTATGCCATAATCCACCTACCCAATGAATATGGCGCACAAAAAGATAAATAAAAAATACGCCACTTACAGAAAGTGCAAAACCTATACTAAAGATTAAACGTGGAAAAAGTGCTAAACACACGCATACAACGACAAATAGCAATTTAAAACTGATTAATCTAATGCCGCTATATACGACAAAGAATCCGCACACTGCCATTATAAAAGAGCGTAAAAATGAAGGTGAAAAATCAAGCACAATAAGATAGCCAAAAAGACACACAAGCACCAGCAATCCAATATCAAAATATTTATTCCGATAGCTCACAAATCTATGAAAACTATTATATACAAGACTTAAAAGCCCTCCTATAACAAAACTTAAAATCCCCAAATGAAATCCACTAATAGCAATTAAATGGGCAACACCAAGCTTATTGCTTATATCACGCCAAATATGTGGTAAAAAATCTGCCATAAAAAGCGTTTTATATAAATCAGCTACTAAAGATTCTTGATGCTGTGAATCTATCCATTTTCTCACACCTTGACGATAATCATATTCAGACAAAAGTGAAATACGATAAGAAATAAAAAAACAACTTTTTAAATATTGCGCAAAAGAGCATTCAAGCCTTTTGCCATAGATTCTCACAAAACGATGTGAAATATCCTTAATATCTTCTTTACTTGTAGTATAAAATACTTCACCATCGCTTGTTTTGAGCTTTAAGACCTCATAGACGCTATTTTTGCCATTATTTTGTTTGCTCTTTGTATATTGAGCAATGACTTGTGCATATAGCTCTTGCGTATGTGTGGGTGTAGTATAGATTCTATACTGAACATATTCTTGATATAAATGCAAAGCAAAAACCAACGCGCAAATACATATAAATACTGCCCATTGTCTTCTTGTGCTAAAAAGTTCAACTTCAAAAAGTGAATGTGTATTTTTATGAGAATCTTTCACTTAAATTCATCAAATATTTGGCATTTGGACTTGTGGAGGCAGATTCTCTATTTGTGTCATAAACTCTTCTCCATCAATGCGCGTTTGTGTCATCTCGTGCTCATACTTTTCGGGCACATCTTCAAAACGTGTAAAGCGCGTATCAAATTGAATCTCCACGCTTCCTGTTTCGCCATTACGATTCTTGGCAATAATAATTTCAGCTTTCTCAATTTCGCGTTTTTGATATTCTGGTTTAAAATCTTTTTCCTTACCTTCTTTTTTTAATCGCGCATATCTGTCATTATCTGCACGTTTTTTATACACATCTTCACGATATAAAAATAAAATAATATCTGCATCTTGCTCTATCGCACCAGAATCTCGCAAATCTGATAAAATAGGTCTTTTATCATCACGAGATTCCACAAAGCGATTAAGCTGTGAGAGTGCAATGATTGGCATATCAAGCTCACGAGCTAACATTTTAAGCCCACGCGAGATTTCAGAAACTTCTGCTTGTTTGCTACCCTCATTTTTACCGCCATTCATAAGCTGCAAATAATCAATGATTGCTATACTAATTTCTGGGTGCTGTTTTTTTAATCGGCGCAAACGCCCTTTTAATTGTGCAATACTTAAATTTGAATTATCATCAACCCATATAGGCTGCTTTGCAAATGCATCAATAGTTTCACTCAGGTTTGACCACTCATTATTAGTAAGATTGCCTATTCGTAGATTTTGTAAATGAATAGAAGCCTTTGCACTTATCATACGCATAACAAGCTGGAGAAAAGGCATTTCAAGGCTAAAAAAAGCTACGCCTTTTGGAGAATCTAAAATATGTTGAGCAAGATTAAGCACAAATGATGTCTTTCCCATAGAAGGACGTGCGCCAATGATAATAAAATCTCCCTTATTAAAGCCTGTTGTCAGCAGATTAAGCCTTTTAAATCCCGTGTCAAGCCCTACTACAACTTGATTACCACGATTTTTAAGCTCCTTGAGATGTTCTAGAACTCCTATTGCCATTTCGTGTGCATTCATAACATTATCTTGGGGTTTGCCAAGTGCTACATCATTGAGCTTACGCTCCACTTCATCAATAATATCTTCTACACTCTCTTGCATATCAAGTGATTTTTCACGCAAAAAATTTGCCAAAGAATGAAGCTCGCGCTTGATACTCGCCTCTTTAATCTCGCTCACATACGCTTCAATATTGGCAATAGGATTAAGGGCTGTAATCTCAAGTAGTTCTTCTTGTGAAATTTTTTTATGTGATGGTTTTCTAGTAAGAATAAGCTCTGTATCAATTGGAAGATTACATTTATTTAAATATACACACATATCAAAAATATCACGATGTGCTGGATATAGAAAATCATCAGCTTGAAGTTCAGCAGAGATTTCCTCAAATTTTTCAGGAGAGAAAAAAATTGATGAAAGGACAATTTTTTCAATACTAATGATATGCTCTTGTTGCTGCATCTTTTATATCCCTATTGTTCAAATGATTTTAGATTCCATAATCTTACCTTGTTTTTATTTAAAGAGTAATTTGTATTGAATTAAATGTGCTTATTCGTATGCCTCCATAAAAGCGTAAATTTACTGCCCTCTCCTAGCACACTTTGCACCTCTATTTTTATATTATACTCGGCACAAATACGTTTAATAAGTGTTAAACCTATACCAAAGCCGCCTTGAAAATCATTGCATCGCACATACCGCTCAAAGATTCTGTCCATTTGCATTTGTGGCATACCACAGCCACTATCAGCAATAGACAAAAGTCCTTTTTGTAACACTATATTAATATGTCCGCCTTTTTTATTATATTTAATTGCATTGTTCAATAAATTATCAATCACACAACTCATTTTTTCTGCACTCGCAACAATCATACTTGGCTCTATATGGATTTGAACTTGAATGGATTTTTGCTCAAAAAATGGTGAAAAATATTCCAATCTCTCTTTGAGGAGAACCTCTAAAGCAAGATTCTCACACTTATTATTAATACTATGTGGAAAATTATACGCCACCAAATCCTTATACAAATGACTTAAACTCTTTGAAGCAAGCTTAATACGCTCAATTTTTTGCATCTGTGCTGATGTAAGATTTTGTGTTTGAAGCGTCTCAATACTCATTAAAATAATACTCAAAGGCGTATTAATTTCGTGAGTGGTGTCTTTAATAAAATTATTAAGAGAGTTAATCTTCTCCTGTATGGGCTTTAAAAAAAGTCGCACTAAAAAATATGCTACAATACCCACGATAAAAAGTGAAAGAACAAAATAAAAAATAAGCTTTATTTGTAAAAGCAATATTTGAGAATCTAACGCATTATCTTGGATAAAAATTTTATACCTAGGATTCTCACGGAATTTAGAAAGTGGGCTTTTGCTTTTTTGCGTGTTTTGCTTGTGGGATTGAGATGTTTTATTAAGATGCGAAGTCAAAAGCGGAGACTTTGGCAATCGCTCGTGCATTGAGGGTTCCATAATCACTTTACCCTCACGAATTGCAACGCCTTGCTTAATTTCATTCTCACTCAACGCAACATAAAGCGTATCATAAATTATTTCATTTTTATGATTATAAATGCGCAAGGGATAGTTAATATCTGCGCTAATTTGTTTTAAGGCAGAAGGTATATCATCTTTATTTGTATGTAAAATTTCATATACTTCAAGACTAATCTCGCGTAATTCACTTACCTGTTGAGCAATAAGATGACGTTTTTCTTTTGCATAAAAAAACCAAAAAAATACACATAAAAAAACTCCTGTTGTGCCAAGATATAAACACAACACTTTAATAATTGCACGTTTTGAATTATCAGACATCACTCCTCCCAATCACGCATTATAACAATACCCTCGCCCACGCTGGTTAAGAATACTATCTTTACCCAAAATTTTACGTAGATTCTTCACATATACACGCAAACTCATTTCGCTTGGCTCTTGTTCATATTCCCAAAGTGTATCAAAAATTATCTCTTGAGAGACATAACTTCCTTTATGTTGGAGCAAAAGTGATAAAAGCAAGCTTTCTTTTTGTGTAAGAGGAATGACTATGCCACTTTTATCATAAAGTAATTGCGTAAGAATTCCAAATTTAAAGCCATTAGGCAAAATAATAAAATCCTTATGAGTGTGCAAAAACGGACGCTTGAGTAATGTATTGATACGACATTGAAGTTCTAAGAGTTCAAAGGGCTTTTTAATATAATCATCACAACCTACTTTATATCCGTTGTGCAAATCATCAATTCTATCAAGTGAAGTAATAAAAATAGCAGGAGTATCTTTCCCGCACTCCCGTAATTCTTTGAGCACATCAAATCCATTACCTTGAGGCACTTTCACATCTAAAATCCACAAATCAAAATATTGTTCATAAGCGCAATCTAGAGCATCTTTAGCATTATCACACAATCGCACATTATAGCCTTGTTCTTGCAAAAACTCCAATAGAATCTCTGAAAGAACAAAATCATCTTCAAGTAACAAAATTTTTGCCGACATTTTATTTCTCTCTTAATCTTCATTTTGCCCCCATTTAAAGGGAGCATTTACCTATTTTTTATCTTTGCAATGACACAAAGCTTTTTTGCCTTTAGAATCTTTAAAATCTCCACACGCCATTAAACCACTTTCTTTGCGCTCTTTACTACTCATTTTTTCAAGATGCTTTTTCATCGCCTCACGTGTAGCTTTTTTATATTCTCTGTATTGCTTAACACTCAATTTTTCGGTCGCTTTTTCATATTGCTCCTTGAGTTTGCTTTTAAACTCTTTTGCCTCTTTTTCTGTCTTTGACTTAAGCCGTTTTGCTACTTCAAGTTCATAATCTACAAACTCTTCTACTTTTACAATGCCAGAAAGCTTAACAAGTTCCGCATCACTTCTTGAGCTAAAATCTGCTGCATTAAGATTACTACAAAGCAGTGCGCTTAAAACGCTGCCCAATACATATACTTTTACATTTTTCATAAAAACTCCTTATCATGTTTTGTCTGTATAGACTTAAGAATTTTATAAAAATAAGGTGAAACCAAAGTAAAATCAAATATATTCTTTATAAAGCAAATAAATACAAGCTATCAAAGATACACATACAACGAGAGGCTTAATGATTTTTATGCCATAGCCAATAGCTATACGCGAACCTAAACTCGCACCTATAAACTGCCCTAAAGCCATACATAATCCCACAATCCATAGAATCTTTCCACTTAGTGCAAAAATAAGCATTGAGGCAATATTTGTAGCAAAGTTAAAAAGTTTGGTATGAGCAAGTGCATCAAGCAAACCAAAACCGCCTAAAGAAATCAGTGCTAACATTAAAAATGAACCTGTGCCCGGACCAAAAAATCCATCATAAAATCCAATGCCTCCAAGCACAAAACCCAAAGGCACAAAGCCAAGAAGTGCGTGAGAAGATGCTTCTGTGATTTTTGGCGAAAAAAGAAAATAAAAAGCAAAAATAATGAGCAAAAAAGGAATACATTTGCGCAAAAAATCTGCTTCAAATACCTGCACACACAATGTTCCCAACAAAGAAGATATAAATACTACAATCACAAAAGGTAAATGCTCTCTTAAACGAATATAGCCTTTCATATAAAAATGAAAACTCGCTCCAAAACTCCCAAAACAACTTTGAAATTTATTCGTGCCAAGTGCTTGAAGAGGAGGAATACCCACAAAAAGTAAAGCAGGGATTGTTATCATACCCCCACCTCCAGCTATGGCATCAATAAATCCTGCCACAAATGCTGCAAACATCAAAAAGATAATCATACCTACATTTATATCAAGTTCCATCACTTTTACCCCAAAGCCAGTTGTTGTTTCTGAATTTACTCTAATAATCTAAATATTCTATCTTATGAATTTATTGAATTTTATAAAACAAAGGATATTACTAGGAAGAAAAAGTCCCCCCCAAAAAAAGAGGAGACTTAAAGAAGTGTTACTTCAATTAGTTAAGTAACCTAAGAATATTTTGCTGAATTGCATTTGCTTGAGAGAGAGCATAGCTACCAGATTGAGCAAGAATATTAAGTTTTGTAAATTCTGAACTCTCTGCTGCAAAATCCACTTCACGAATACCAGATTCAGCTGCCTTAACATTCACTTGAGTAATAGTGATGTTATTTACTGTGCTTACCATTTGTCCAGATACAGAACCAAGGTCTGCTCTAATTTTATCAAGTGTTTTCATTGCAGATTCTGCAATATCCATTGATATCATTGCACCTCTTAAGCTTGTTACACCAGAACCAAGGTCTGCTCCACCAGATGCAATAACAGCATTATAGTTTGCACCTGAAGCAGAACGAACATTTTCATTAAATACACCTTTCATATCACGAAGGTTTGTAGTTGTTTGAGCTACTTTTGTATCATCATTATATCCTGTTGAGCTAATATTCAAACCAGAGACAACAATATCTCTTGCATCAGTTCTCACAAGAGAGAGACGTCCATAGTTGTTTGCACCAGTAGTAAGATCGTGTCCGCCATTCACAGTAGTAATTGCTACATCATTACCTTGTCCTGGCACAGCACCATTAGCCTTCAAACTAATACCACGTCCATCTGTGCTTCTAAGCATCAAGCGACCAAGATTATCTGTATAGGCTTCAACACCTGTGTGCATTGTTGCAGCATTGAAAGCTTGCACCAAACGTCCATCGCTATCATTTTTTTGAATACCAATAATATCTCCAATAGAAACACCATTAACCATAAGATTTGCCAAACTTCCAGATTTAATTGATTCATCTGAAGTTGTATATGCGTTTGCTTGAGCACGAACACCTGTTTTATCAGAGTTTTTATTAATAACTTCTGCTAAAACACCAAGTCCTGTTCCTGCAGAGTGAGAAACCTTTACAGATTCTAAAGTAATATCATTAACCCCATCAACATTTTTAAAGGTTACAGTTACTTCACCAGAAGCAGTAACTAAAGCACCTGTCTCAATACGCACCTGTCCAATCTTATCAGATGTAGTTGAACCAATAGATGTTTTAATAGATTGGTTAGAATATGCACCTACTTGGAACTCTTTGTTAGTAAAAGCACCAGAAAGAAGAGCCATACCATTATAAGTAGTATTATTACCTATACTATCCAAACCTTCAATCAAACGGATAATGTCCATTTGAATCATTGAACGAGATTGTGTAGATTGTCCATCTTGAGCTGCTTGAACGGCTTTAGATTTGATTGTATCAAGAATCTTAAGTTGTTCGTCCATTGCCTTATCTGCAATTTGAATAATTCCCATACCATCATTTGTATTTCTTATTGCTTGTCCTAGCGCACTTGCTTGAGAGCGCAAACTATCTGCAATTGCCATACCTGAAGCATCATCTGCTGCCTTGTTAATGCGAAGACCAGAACTCAATTTCTCCATAGAGTTTTTAAGGTTGTATTGAGTAAAGGTAGATTGTGCGTGCGCATTAAGTGCGTTAACGTTAGTATTGACTTGAAAAGCCATGGTAACTCCTTTTTAAAATTTTCCTTAGGCGTCCTTGCCTTTGGCTGTAATACAAATCGGCTATGATGAAAAAAATTTAATTGTTTTTTAGGAAACAATGAATAAAAGAGGTTACATTTAGAGACATACAAAAAATAAATATAGAATCTTATTCCTAAATTTATAGCAGTTGTAACCTTGCAAGTGCATAATTTGATATAAAGTTTAAAATAAATTTGTCCTTTTAGGAGTTACTTATGGAAGATGTATTTGACCCAAAATCCTTAACAATGAGTGTGCTTGCTTCACCAAGTATGGCAAATTTTAGTGGCGTTATGCACGGGGGTGAGCTTATGAAGTTGCTTGACCAAGTAGCATATGCTTGTGCAACACGATATTGTGGCTGCGGTGTGGTAACTATTGGCGTTGATGGTATGGTATTTAAAAACCCTATCCCAATTGGTTCGCTTGTCATTTTTCTTGCGTCAGTAAATTATGTGGGAAGCGTAAGCTGTGAAGTAGGCATAAAAGTTATTAGTGAAGATATTAAAAATCGCTTTGTTACTCATACTAATAGTTGCTACTTTACTATGGTAGCTATTGACCCTAGTGGTAAAAAAATCAAAATTCCACCGCTTACACCTACCACAGAAGAAGAAAAACGCCGATTTGAAGCCGCTAAAAAACGTAAAGAATTTAGAGCCCAAATAAAGCCCTAATTACTACTTTGCACAAGGTTTTTGTTTCGCTCTAAGTATTATTTCTTGTGTTTGCTGGGGTGAAAGACGATTATTAAGATAATCTTTCATATGTGAGAATGTTGTAAGCAATACAGGTAAGATTTCACCCAAATCTTGCGCATTTTTTAAAGATTCAAGAGCAATCTCATCATTATAAAAAATAAACTTATTGAGATTCAAATCAGCCTCTCTCAAGCGATAATACACATTACCATCTGCTATAATTTCAAGAATACGCGAGGGCAAGATTTCATTAGTTATCAAACCATTTTCTTTATCAAAATACAAATTATATCCACAAATTTTTTGCTTCTCTTGCAATACGCTCAACTTCTCATCAAGAATAAGACTTTGGACATAACAAGCCCTATCTGCTACGCCAAGCAACATAAATCTATCAAAATCTATCAAATACTCCCTGCCCCACTCTTTCCCTTGAGCATCTTTAAACTGCTTTTGATGTTCAAGATTCTCAATACCAAACACCTCTTCTAGCCGTATTTTAAACATTTCAGGAGCAACACCTCTCACATCTTGTGTTTTATAAGCTTGATACACTAAAGATAGCATAAAATCTACCTCTTGCGGAGTAAGACATACTGGGAGATTTTCCTTAAGGGCATTATTTTCCTTTGAAACAATGCTTTTGATACTCTCAATTTCAAAGGGTGAAAGGTTTAAGCGAATTTTGATATATCCTGCCTCTTCTTCAGGCTTAGCTTCTGTAAGTGTGATTTGCAAAAATTTTGTTTTATCCATTTGTTCTAAAACAAAAAGTGCATCTTGATACAAATCCTTATTTTCATCTGAAATTACATCATTATATTGAGATAACTCGGATTTAATTAAATGGAGCAACTCATTAAAACGTTCTTGGTTTTGGCGCGTATTATAAAGAGCATAAGCCCCTATAAACATTGATGCAATATAATTTTGAAATGAAGAGGGTTCAAAATGGTGTTGAAATATTTGAAAATGCTTAAAATCTTTTTGCAAAGAATCTAATGCTAAAGAAAGATTATTTGCCACATCATTATTCAATAAAGTTAAAGTCAAATAATCAAGTCCATAAAGATAATTTCCTATAAGAGCGTTATCATAAACATTTTTATGGGGATTTTGTGCAATTTGTATTAATTCTTGAGCTTTTGGGCTAGAAAAATCTTGTGTTTTTGAAATTTCATAAGCATTCTTAACGCGTTCTAAATGCAAATACCAATCCTCATTTCCTATATTTTGTTCCAAACTTGGTAAAAATTCTAAAAGTTTGACTAAAATTCTATCTAAAGGAGCTTGCTCTTTTAAAATTGCGTGATTAAGAAGCATAAAGGCTCTGTGATATACCTCATAGTGCTCTTTTGGCAAAAAATCCTGATATTGTGCAAGATTTGCACCAAGTGTTGAACGCAATTTAAAGCTCTCTGAATGTTCTTCCTTACTCTCATTAATCAAATCTAAATGATACAAACCAAAAAGTATTAAAAGTCGCACTTGCATTTGAGATTCTATAATGGTATTAAGCTCTCCTGTGCCTTTAGCACTTTGATACTGCTGCGAAAGAAGTCTCTCTAAAGTATCCACCTCATCTTGACTATTAAGCAACAAAAGGCTTAAGGAAATCTCAATTTCCGTATTAAGTCGCTGAAGAATGGGTAATTTCTCATAAGGTTGTGCCGAAGTGCATAATACATTCCATTCTTTTTTCAAGGCAAATGCTTCTTCAAGTGTTTTACTTTGAATCTGATGTGTTTTGTTCTGAAAATATGCTTGTCTAAAAAGTTGAGCTACTTCATAGCGTTTATGCTCTACTGGAATAAATTTATCTGTATCTGCATTTTTTTGCACCTCTTTGGGTAAAAAAGAACGCATTAGCTCATCTGTCGTAGTGCTATAAACATTATTTTCAAAAATCTTGTCCATTAGTTTTTCAAGGCTTTCATTACCCTCAAGTATAAGAGCTGGTTTCTCTGGAGGTGCTTGATCGGGAGTAGAATCTGTGGGTTTATCACTACAAGCTACTAACAATACACTTATAAGCATTCCCCATAGTATATAAATGCAGTATTTTTTCATCTTTGCTCCTTTTATTTTATTTTACTAAGCTGCAATGTAAAGCGATGTTTTTCCTCGCCCACTTTCACATACACATCAAGCGTCCCCTTTTGTAATTTTTGGGGCGCATAAATTACAAAACCGCCCTGTGGTGCTTTATATGGTTCAAGAGTATTTTTTTGCATCATACTTGATATAATAAGTGCTTTTTTTGCTCTCTCATCATCAAGGCGCATTTGTTGCCAAAGTCGCTCTCTAGCAGAAATAATCATATAATCATATATATAAAATCCACCCATATATCCCCGATAAATAAAGGGCATTCCTACAAACTGATTCTCTGGCATAGGCTTTGGCGGCATATAAAGATGATAAGATTCTATAATGAAACCATAATCAAACGAAGCACTCTTAAGTTCATTATCACTCAATGAATTTAATGCCTTATCATTTTGATACATTTGCACACAATCCTTATCAAAAATTACCTTTTGAGAAGCAAGATTTTGCGCAGAAATAAAAAGTGCTAAAGGAATCGCGCTTGAGCCTCCCACAAGTGTCTGTCCTACCTCAAGTCGCACTTTACTCTTAGGTTTTATAGAATCTATAATTTGCACACCCTC
Source organism: Helicobacter hepaticus ATCC 51449 (assembly GCF_000007905.1). Lineage (NCBI taxonomy): Bacteria > Pseudomonadati > Campylobacterota > Epsilonproteobacteria > Campylobacterales > Helicobacteraceae > Helicobacter > Helicobacter hepaticus. The sequence goes on along the minus strand of NC_004917.1, from coordinate 1,577,440 downwards.
GTGATACAAGCTCACATCCTCTACTTCAAGTTTATAGGTAGCACAACCTTTCCATAGACAAACACAACAAACAATACACATATAATATTTTAAAAAGCTGAACATATATGTGATTGGCTTCATAGCTCTCCTTGCCCAGAATTAATAAGCCTAGTCCTTTAATAATCACTTTCTCTTGCTTTTGCGCCCCCAATACAAAGCAACACAACAGAAAATAAATTTGCCACAACTGCACCTACCACAAGTGCAGTAGCAATTTCAATATCACCAAAAACTTGTAAAAATACAAAAGCAGGTATAAGATGAAAATCTGCAACCAAGGAGCTTGCAAAAAGCTCAGCGGAAAGACTATTTTTTACACCGATGCGGAAAGTTGTAGCAATAAAATTAATCGCTGTAGCAATAAAAAGTATCACTATATTACTTTCATACAAAAATCCAAGCGTAAAAGTTAAGCTCATCAAACTAAAAAATACAAAGAATACCTTACCCCAATCCATTACTCACTCCTTATAAACGACCTTGTTCATACATTGCACGCAGTCTCTTTTTTTCCTCTTGTTTTTTGAGTTTATTTGTCTCTCTTTGATAATACTCATCAAGATTAAACCCAAACATTAATGCTAAACGCGGTGCAACAAACATTGAACTACAAGTAGCAATAATCACCCCTACAAGCATAGGAAGTGAGAATCCAACAATAATTTCTCCGCCAAAAAGATAAAGTGTTAGCACCACAAAAAACACAGTTAAAGAAGTAAGGATAGTCCTTGAAAGTGTGCAAGAAACTGCTTCATTAATAACATATTTCATATCTTTTTGACGCTTTATCATCATTTGTTCGCGGATTCTATCAAAAATAATAATGGTATCATTGATTGAATAACCAATAATTGTAAGCAACGCCGCCAAGACATCAAGATTGAAATCTACACCTGCAAGTATCACCACGCCAGAAACAATAATGACATCATGCACGAGTGCAAGCACACCTGCAAGAGAGAATCTCCATTCATAACGAAATGAAATATAAATCATCATTGCTATAAGTGCGAATGTGAGGGCAATAATACCATTTTGCTTGAGTTCATCACCCACCTTTGGACCTACGGAATCCACCCTGCGCAACTCAAAATGCCCACTTGGCTCTAAAAGAGCAACAATACTATGAGATATATCCTCATTGACACTCGTAGGGATATAAGGAATCTTAAGCAATACTTCCTCTTTAGAGCCAAACTCGCTTACTTGTGAATTTTTAAATCTCTCATCTTGTGCGAGAAGTTCGCGGATTTTACTAAGCGGGGCAGGTTTAGTATATTGAATCTGCACTATACTTCCACCCGCAAAATCAATACCCAAATTAAAACCTTTTATGCCTAAGAGCACAAATGAAGCAATAATTAATAATGTAGAGATAACAAGTCCATACGAGCTATATGTAACAAAATCATATATTTTTACTTTCTTAAAAACTTCCATATATTACCCTTTGTTAAGCTTTGTATCTTGCTGCTTTGCCGATTCTGTGGTATCTAAAGGTAGCTTGATACCAAACCACAAATTTACATTGCCACTTTTAATAATCCGCTGCATAATTGCTTGATAAATGCCGTGTGTGCCAACAATAGCAGTAAGAATAGAAGCTGTAATCCCAATCCCCATCGTAATAGCAAAGCCTTTAATAGCTCCTGTCCCAAAAGCATAGAGTAAAACAGCGGCGATAAGTGTTGTGAGATTAGAATCAAAAATTGCCCTTGAGGCATTCGCATAGCCCATTTCAATTGATTTAGCTATACCAAATCCTGCACGCAAAGCTTCTCGGATTCTTTCATTAATAATAATATTTGCATCTACTGCCATACCCACAGTGAGCACGATTCCAGCCATACCCGGCAATGTTAATGAAGCACCAAAGCACGCCATAACGGCAATAATAAGCACAATATTCACAAACAATGCGACAACAGCAATCACGCCCGCAAGAGAGTAATATATTATCATAAAAATAACGACTAAGGCAAAACCACTAATAAGCGCAATTAATGAAGCTCGTATAGAATCTTCACCTAAGCTTGGACCCACACTACGCTTTTCAAGCACTTCCATAGGTGCTGGTAATGCTCCGCTTTTAAGTGCAATTGCCAAATCACTTGCTTCAGCTACGCTAAAGCCACCGCTGATTTGTCCGCTTCCTCCACCTATACGCTCACGAATGACAGGTGCAGAATATACTTTACCATCAAGAACTATTGCCATACGTTTACCTACATTTGCCCCAGAGAAGTCTCCAAAAATCTTTGCTCCTTTAGAATCTAGGCTAAAACTCACAATGGGCTGATTGTTTTGGTCAAAAGCTGCTCTTGCATCTGTAAGCATAGAACCATCAAGAATTGGGACAGCTTTAAGTAATATGACCTGATTTAGTTTTGTTTTTTTCGCCTCAAGCTCTTGTTGAATCTTAGCAATTTCTCCCTCAATTTTAATGCGTTCTGCAAATAAAGTATTAGTTCTTTCTTGCGAGGACATAGAATTTTGTGGGTGTTCTTTTAACTCATTAAGTTTTTCTTGAAGATGAGCAAGAGTATTCTGAAGAGCTTGAACCTCAGATGAATGCACAAAAGGCAAAATAACATCATTATATTTTTGTGCCTCAAGCTCGCTCATTGTGCTTACTCGCGCATTTCTTTCTTCATCAACAGCCATCATTTGCAAATGTGCAGGCTTAGCTATCAAATCTCGTGCCCTTTGTTCTTCTTCAATTGTTTTAATGCCTGGCAACTGGACAAGAATATTATCTTTACCTTGCTGGGTTACACTTGGCTCCCTTAAACCAAATTCATCAAGGCGATTGCGAATTGTGCCGATAGCTTGTTTGAGCGCACTACTTTGAATCTCTTCTTCATATTCTGCAGTAAAAACAATGGAATACGCTCCATTATTTTCATTTACTTGCAACCCATTAATCTGAGAGAGAATCTTATCTAACATTGGCTTTTCATCAGTATCTACAAGCTCAAAACTTATCTTATCTTCAAATACTTTTAAATTATCAATAAGAATATTCTCTTTTTTGGTATCAAAAACAATCTGGGAAGCTAAGGAAGAAAAACGCGCTTTAATTGCTTCTTGAGTTTTTATACCCAAAAGAAGATTTAATCCTCCTTGTAAATCAAGTCCAAGTGCAATCTTACGACCATTGATATCTGTAAATGAAGGTAAGCAAAGAATAATACCAACTAATGCTACGAAAATAAAAGACCACAGCCTATAATTTAAACCTTTATGGCTTCCTTGAACGGAATAAGTGTGTTGTTTTGCCATTTGTAATTATTCTTGAGTTTCATCATTTGCATCAAGCTTATATGCAATAAATTCCCGAGAAAGCTTTACAATTGTGTCATCATTTAAACGCACGCTAAAAAATGTTTTTTCAGGCTTAACTATTTCACATATAAGACCGCCTGTAGTGATGATTTTATCACCCTTTTGTAGCGCATCAATCATTTCTTGGTGCTTTTTACGCTTTACATTTGCTGGACGAATAAGAAGTAAATAAAAAATCGCAATAAAAAATACGATAGGAAGTAATGACATTAATGTCTCTTGTGCTCCACCTTGCATAAGTAATCCTTTTTTAATAAACTTAAATTGTGGATTCTATCTTAAAATAGTTAAGATTTGACTTTTGCCCGAGAGTTGATTTTATAATTGATTATCAAATACAATGAACCCACAATACCTGCAATGCTTGAAGCAAGCAAAATTGCTATTTTTGACACATCACTTGCTTGAGGAGCATCAAATGCAAGATTTGAGACAAACATAGACATTGTAAAGCCAATGCCTGCGAGCATTCCTGCACCAAAAATATGACTCCAAGACACTCCTGCTGGACGTGAAGCAATTTTACATTTCTCACATAAAAATGTTAAACTTAAAATACCCAAAGGTTTGCCTACTACAAGTCCAAGTATAACCCCAAGCATAATATGGTCAATGTGAAAATTTACTTCTGCACGAATATCTACGCCTGCATTAGCAAAAGCAAAAAGGGGCATAATAATGAATGCACACAGAGGTTGCAAAGCGTGCTCTAAACGCAAAAGTGGATTTTGGACCTTTGCAAAATCTCTCCCTGCTTCATCAATTGCACTCATTTGTTGCGTATCAAGTAAAATATTTTTACGCTCTTTGTCTTTGCTCTCAAAAATTTCTATCATCTGTTGAACGACTTGAATAAATTCCTTGCTCTCAATTTTGGGCTTTACAGGAATACAAAACGCTAATGCCACAGCTGCAATAGTTGCGTGAATCCCGCTATGGTGCACACAAAACCACAACAAAATACCAATCCCTATATACACTCCTAAATGGCGCACCCCTAAATGATTGATACCTGTGAGAAGTATTAAAAGCCCTGCTGCTACACCTAAATATATAAAATGCAAACCTTCAGGCGAAGGATAAAATACTGCAATAACAACAATTGCTCCTAAATCATCAGCCACAGCAAGTGTTACAAGAAATACTTTAAGTGCCAAAGGAACACGTTTGCCAAGAAGCAAGATGACACCGAGCGCAAAGGCAATATCGGTAGCCATAGGGATTCCAAATCCGTGATAAGAGGGAGTATTCATATTGAGCACATAATAAATAACACCTGGCACAATCATACCACCTACTGCGCCTATAACAGGAAAAGCTGCTTTTTGGAATCCGGATAAATCCCCAAAAAGCAATTCGCGTTTAATTTCAAGCCCAACCATAAGAAAAAAAATTGACATCAATACATCATTAATCCAATCGTGAATACTAAATCCATAAAATCCCCCTGCAAAGCTGAAACCAAAAGGTTGTTCCCAAAAGTTTTTATAAATATCAGAGAAAGGCGAATTAGCCACAATCATTGCACTCACTGCGCAAAAAAATAAAAAAATACCACTAAAAGATTCTGCGCGGATAAAACTACTTAATGCTTCCGAAATTCTATTTTGCTTTGCTGCCATTTTTACTCCTTACTCTTAAATCAAATGATACTTTGTGTTTCCTTAAGCTTTTGAATCTCATCTTCTTCATTTATATTCTCAAGCTGATTATCCTGCTTAATTGTGCTAAGATAAACCACCAAAAGCCCAAGAACAGCTGCTATTGAAGATGCTACAAGAATAGAAATTTTAGACATATCAATACTCATTATATCATCTTTATAGGCAAGATTTGCCACAAACATAGACATTGTAAAGCCAATGCCTGAAATCATACCCACAGATAAAATATGCAAATAATTTAAATCTTTTGGACGAGTAGCAAGATTTAACTTCTCTCCTAAAAAACAAAAAAGTAATACACCTACAGGTTTGCCCACTACTAAGCCTAAAATTGTCCCAAGCATAACACTATTTAAACTTATATCAATATTGCCTTCAAGTGTTACACCTGCATTAGCAAAAGCAAAAAGAGGAACAAAAAAATAAGCGCAAATGGGTTGCAGAGCAATTTCAAGACGTATAAGCGGATTTTGTGCATAACGAGAATATGTGCCTATAGTATCCAACATATGCACGAGTTGGGAAGTTTTTGCCATATCAATCTTTTTTTCCACATCTTGATTTCCAAATATAAAACTTCTAATATTCTTAAAGCTTCCTCTCCAAAAACCCACCTTCTCCGATTCACGTGCATAGACTACATCATTCCAATCATTCGTGGCTACTTTCATTCTTTCAAATTCTTTAAGCATATTGATAAAATATTTTTTATTTACGCGTGTGCGCCCGGGAATCGCCATTGCCAAAATAACTGCTGCAATTGTTACGTGAATCCCGCTATGGTGCACACAAAACCACAACAAAATACCCGCCAAAAAATATAGTGAAAGATATTTAGTATCACGATAATTAAGATAAATAAGTACTGCAACAAGGATTAAAGAAGCATAAATCCATTGCATATTAATATTATCAGAATAAAAAATTGCAATTACAGAAATAGCCCCTAAATCATCAGCTACAGCAAGTGTTACAAGAAAAATCTTCAAAATCTTAGGCACTCTATCTCCAAGAAGCATTATAAGCCCAAGTGCAAAGGCTGTATCTGTGCTCATTGCGACACCAAAACCACTTTCATATGCTGTGCCAGAGTTAAAATATGAATAAATCATTACTGGACATATAATGCCTCCAAATGCTGCGAGAAAAGAAAAACTTACTTTTTTAAACCCAGCCAGCTCCCCATAGAGCATTTCGCGTTTCATTTCCAAACCCACGAGCAAAAAGAAAAATGACATTAATACATCATTGATAAAATCCTGCAAACTTACCTTAAAATGCGAATCACTAAAAAATGCACCAAATTCGCTATGAAAAAAAGTAAAATACATATCTGCATACGATGAGTTCGCTACAAGCATAGCTGCTCCAACGCAAAATGCAAGCAAAACTCCCCCGAAAGATTCGTGCTTGATAAAACGATTGAGGCTGTCTTGAAGTCTATCTTTTACATATGAATGTCTGCTAGGCGTAATCTTTGCTTCTGACATTGAAATCCCTCTATAAAATTATAAAATAATAAATAAGCTAAATGTATTGTTTAGAGTTAATTAACTACGACTACAATAAAAAATGAAAATGCCATTATACTTTATTTGTGCTAGGCTAGTCAATAAGTAAAATATTTTTTCTTAAAATTTTATAAGCTTACTTCATAAAATTGTTCATCTACATTTTTAAGCGGATACACAATAAAACCTCGGATATTTTTCTCCTGCTGTTTTTCTTGCTTATTAAGAGAAAATAAAAATCTCATATACTCTCGGATTTGTTCTTCTTGCATATCTATATTAGTCGCGCTACTTTTATAATCAAGAACAATCCATTCCTTTTCATCATATAAAAGTGTATCTATGCGATATAAATGTTCTTTAGCAATATAGCTTACTTCACATACAATATGCTTACCTTTTCGCATCTCTATAAACTTTTTGCTCTGAATGCAATTTATCGCATATTGCATAGCTTGAATAATACTTGAGAGTGAAAGGGCGAATCCATAGCGATTATACAAAATACTTTGTATATCTTTTTGTGTCATCTTATATCCCAAATATAATTCAAATACACTATGCAAAGCGTGTCCGAAAATAATATTGTGCCATTGTTGCGTATCAAAAATGCCTTTTCGCTCATCTTTTTCTTGCCTGATAAAAGCAATTTGTCGCCCAAAAGATGGCATATTGTGCATAAGAACTTGTGGCGTATGAATTGAAGAAATATTTTTCACACTTTGTTTTGGGGAAATGTATGCTATCTCATCACAGCAAGGGGTAAGATTTAGAATCTCAAAGGCACTTCCTTTATATTTTTGCACTATACTTAAACCATACTTAGCACGTGTAAAAGCCACATAAAGCATATTATACTCTTCTTGCTTTTCACGCATTTTATGTGCTTGGAGTGCTTTTTGATATTCTTTATCAAAGCTCTCTCGTCCAGCTATTTTATAATACATCTGCTTTATTTGTATATCCTCATACTCATAGATAAAAACTTCTCTGCCCTGCTGAAATCCACTTAATTTATCGCACAAAATAACATATTCAAACTCTAAGCCTTTTGACTTGTGAATTGTCATAATTTTTACACCTTTATTATTTTGTATCGGTGCAGCACACACCATTTGAGGCAATGCATCTAAAAATTCTTCAATGCGCATATAATCACAACTAAGCTCTAGAAACTTCATAGATGCTGCTTGTGCAATATCAAGCTCTTCAATGAGTAAAAATATCGCCTCCGAAGGTGGTGTATCAGAAGGGAGCATAAGTGTTTTAATCTCATCAATAAGTCTATTAGAACACATATAAGGCTTACCGAGAAGTTTGATAATTTTTTTTTCATAAAGCTTTTTAGTGCTCAATAATTGTTTATAAGAATCTGCCTCATACTCTCCATTTTGAATCTTTGAATACAACAGAATAAACTCAAGGGCGCAAATAAGAATCTTTACCTCTTTTCTTTGAAAAAGCGAAGAGTTTGTTTCAGTAACAATATTTAAATGAGGAATCTGCATACTGATATATTCCTTGAGTGATAAAACATCATCATTTTTAAAAGTCAAAATAGCTATATCATCTTCATTTGCACCATTTTGCAATAAGATTTCAAGTTCAGCACATATTTGCTTATGCAATCCCAAATCTTCATTATCCATACATTGAGACAATACCCTCACATAACCATTAGACTTTATATGAGATGGTTTGTGTGGATATTGTTGTGGCAAATAATATGGGAAACACGATTGAAACACATCATTATTAAAGGCAATTACACGCGGACTTGAGCGAAAATTGTAATCAAGATTTTCTTGATGAAAATCTTTTATGGCTTCCTCAAACACTCCCGCAAAACTTCCACGAAACATATAGATACTTTGTTTTTCATCACCCACCATAAAAACACTTCTATCACCAATACGCCCTTCTCCCGATTTAATTTCTTCTATAATAGGTTTTAGAATCTGATATTGCATAAGACTTGTATCCTGAGATTCATCAAGCAAAATATGCGTAATCTTTTCATCAAGACGAAAATAGAAAAAATCACGTTCTATATTTTGATGAAGCAATTCATAATTTTTAAGCATCACATCATCAAATCCTAAAAGGTTTTTTGCCCTTATTTCTTGCTCCTTGGCTTGTTTAAATATATAAATAAAACGTTTAATCCACGTAAATATCTTATATTCTCTTTGTATAAAATAAAGATGTAAAAGTTTTAGTATTTCCTCACGCACATCATCAAATTGACTTAAATCTATTTTTTTAAGATAGCTATGGTCATTCCAATCTAAAAGCATTTTAGGGCTCTCGCATATGCTTTTAATATCTTTTTTATTAAAAAGATTTTTAGCTCTCTGGCTTGCTTGAGGTTGTGTGAAGATAAATTGATAAATAATTTGCATTTTCTCTAATATCAATTTCTCTATATCATCTACCTCCAAAAGTGAGATTTCAGGTGCAGGAGAAAGGTTTTGAATAGTCTCATTTGAAAACATATAAAAATCATAAAGCATAGATAAAAACTTTGTAATCTTTATCTTATGGTGAAAACAAAATGCAACAATCTCACGCACATCTTGCAAAGAAAGCGTGCTCAAAAAGCGTTCATTAATTTCATCTTTACTCACATTACCTACTTCAAAATGTGAAGAAATACCTACATACCAACAAAATTTTTTTAATACCGCGTGAAAGAATGCATCAATAGTCGTAATGCGTGGATTGCTTTGTATAAATTCATAATAAATACTTTCAATTTTATCGCGTAAAAACTCATCGCTCAAACCCTCTTTGATGAGCGCGGCATAAATATTCATACCTTCTTTTGTATGCTTATCCTGTGTAAAATCATAGAGAAATTTGAGATAATCGTGGATTCTATGATACATTTCTTTAGAGGCTTTCTTAGTAAAAGTCAGAGTGAGAATCTGATGAGGATTGGCTCCTTGAAAAAGGAGATAAATAAAACGTAAAGAAAGATTAAAAGTCTTCCCACTACCAGCCGAAGCCTTGAGCGCAAAAAATTGCTTTTTAGTGCTTTGCACCAATATCCTTTTGTGTTAATTTATGCCCAATTATAACTTAAAGATATGAATTTTCTATAAATTTTTAACCTTGACTACACTTTACTAAACTTTTATGATACAATAGCACTTAAATTTATCACGAAATATCAATATTTAAGAATCTATAAGGAGTTATAATGTCAAAAAGTCTTTATGATACCCTTGAAGTAAATGAAAATGCCTCAAACGATGAAATAAAAAAGGCTTACCGCAGACTTGCACGCAAATATCACCCAGATATCAATAAAGACGCAGGAGCAGAGGAGAAATTTAAAGAAATCAATGCTGCTTACGAAGTGCTAAGCGATGAAAACAAAAAGGCTCAATATGACCGCTTTGGCGATGCAATGTTTGGCGGACAAAACTTTCACGATTTCTCCCGCTCACAAGGGAGCAATGTCAATCTTGATGATATACTTGCTTCTATTTTTGGACAAGGCGGATTTAGCGCAGGAAATGGCAGTGGATTTAATTTTAGCAGAAGTGCTGGTTTTGGAAGCGGTGGGGACTTTGGTTTTAGTGGTTTTAATGCTCCAAATCTTGATATACAAGAGAATATTCAGATTCCATTTGAAAGTGCAGCACTTGGCGGGAGCTATCATTATAACGGACGCAGTGGGAGTTTTGATATTAAAATCCCAGTGGGACTTAAAAATGGTGAGACTATCCGACTTAAAGGTAAAGGCAGCACACATAATGGACGCAGTGGGGATTTGCTCCTTAAAGTGCAAGTTTTGCAATCAAATGAATATGAGATTGATGGCGATGATTTAAGCAAAAGCTTTGATGTGCCCCTTAAAGTTGCACTTTTTGGAGGCAAAATTACGCTACCAACGCTCTATAAAGACATTACTTTGACGATTCCGCCTAATACCAAAAATAACCAAAAATTCCGTATTAAAGGTAAGGGTATCAAAAATCGCAAAACAAGCATTATGGGCGATTTGTATCTTAGAGCAAATATTATTTTGCCTCATACAGATCATTTGAGTAATGAGCTAAAAAATATGCTCCAAGAGCAACTCCCATAAGAGTATAACATCACAAGGAGGAATTATGTATAGCTATGACGAACCCGTTTATCTTATTAGTGTGGTAGCAAGGATCTTAGAGATTCACCCTCAAACTTTGCGTCAATATGAAAAAGAAGGACTTATTCAGCCTGGGCGCACTGATGGTAAAATGCGCTTATATTCTCAACGCGATATCGATAAAATTAAGACTATTCTTAAACTTACACGCGATATGGGCGTAAATCTCGCAGGAGTAGATATTATTCTTCGCCTTAAAGAGCGGCTTGATGAGCTCGATAAAATGGCTGGAGACTTACGAGAAGACCTTGCTAAGCATAAAGGAAGTAGTAGAGTGCTCAAAACAAATGAAAGTTCTTATGAAATTATTTTGTTTCAAAAAAACAAAGTGTCTCCTTGCTAAATCTTGCACATTTACTCCGCCCTACTTCCTTACAGGATTTTATTGGACAAGAGCATATTATTGCTCCCCATACGCCACTTTTTAAAATGTTACAGCACCATACAATAGCACATTGCTTTTTTTATGGACCACCTGGTAGTGGTAAAACTACCCTTGCTAAACTTATTGCTAAAGAACTTAACAAACCATTTGCAAACTTTAATGCTACAACTTTTAAAATTGAAGAATTGCGTAAATTTATCAAAAATTATGAAGGAGGTTTATATCAACCGCTGATTTTCATTGACGAAGTGCATCGGCTCAATACATTGCAACAAGAAGTATTATTACCAATTATGGAATCTCATACTGCCATTATTTTTGGTGCAAGCACTTATAATCCATTTCATTCACTCACAAATGCCATTCGCTCACGGAGTTTTATCTTTGAGCTCAAACCGCTTTCGCCTATACATTTAGAACAGATTTTACAATATGCGCTCACTTATTTACATAATCAAAAACATTTAAAAGTAAAGCTTGCTCCTCAAGCCCAAGAGTTTATTATTAGCTCAAGTGCTGGAGATGCACGTGCTATGCTTAATCTCCTTGATGCTGCGTGCGATACCCTTAATGAAAAAGAATGTCTCATTACCTATCAAGCTTTGCAATCTCTGCGCCCTTATACCCTCCACGATGGCTCAAGCGAAGCCCAAACACATTATAGTCTTATTAGCGCGATGATTAAATCTATACGCGGCAGTGATGCAAATGCAAGTATTTACTATCTTGCACGACTTATTGCAGGAGGCGAGAATCCAGAATTTATTGCGCGACGACTTGTTATTTTAGCAAGTGAAGATATTGGGAATGCTAATCCAAATGCCCTCAACCTCGCCACAAGCACAATGGTAGCAGTGAGCAAAATTGGTTATCCCGAATCTCGCATTATTCTTTCTCAATGTGTCATTTATCTTGCTTGTTCTCCCAAAAGTAATACTGCTTATAATGCCATTAATAAAGCTCTAGATTCTGTTAAACAGGGGTGCATACTTCCTATCCCAAAACACATTATGCCAGAAGCTCAAAAATATCTGTATCCACACGATTTTGGTGGTTGGGTAGAACAAAACTATTTAGAAGATGCAAAAGAGCCTTTAGAATTTGTAGAATCCACAACCAAAGGCTTTGAAAAAACGCTTAATGAATGGCTTAGTAAAATAAAAAATATAAGAGAGAAAAATGAATAAATATATACAAGTAAAAATATGTGCTATGCTCCTTTGTCTTGGAGCTATACAAAGCCTTGGTGCAGAAATTGATATTAATCCTGACAAACGCGGTTGGCATATTGAGCTTAAACGCATAGCAGCTAATCTAAGTTCAACTTCTATACGCGGGCAAAATGAATATATCAATTTTTCAGATAGCCGCGTAAAGGGTGATTCTCAACTTATCGCACAAGGGCTTTTTGACTTGGGACTTGATTTTTATGCACCACGCTATGTTGTATTTAATTCTATTCTTGCAGAGTATGGACGCACGATTCTTGTAGTTGAAAATGAGCGTATAAGCAATACCACACTTGATAGAATTCTTCTCTCTACTGACTATACACATAGAATTTGGTATGTTCCCACATTTGTTGGAGGTTTTGAAGTAGGTCCATTTTTTAAGCTTAATTATCAAAGTGGATTTGAAAACAGACATCAAATTATACGATTTAATACAGGAATAAAGCTCTTTGATGGGGTATATATTAAAGATTTGCATTTAAATGCCTTTAGCGAAAAAGATTTTGCACTTAATATAGAATCTGAAAACTATGGCTGGGAGAGCGGTATCCGCCTTGAATATAAAGTCAATGAAAATACAAAATTTTATTATTTTACTAACTTTCGTCATTATCTTTATAGCTCTGCTCCACAAAGCTATAATCCTCTATATCAGCTTGAAATAGAAGCACGTGTAGATACTAAACTTTATAAAAAATTAGCTATTGCACCTTTTATAAAATATTATGCACTACAAGGACGTCATATCTCACAAACCGGAAGCAATCTTTTTGTTGGATTCTCTCTCTCATTTGGATACACATTTCTTGATGCAACCAAAAAACAAGAGTTAATGCCACTTTAAATTATTTTTTAATATTTAAAAGATTGTTTTTTCCTACATTATGTTATAATCCTTGATTAAAAATATTTTCGCTTTAATTTCATCTCAACTTATAAATAAAAGCTTAAAAAGAGGATATAAAGTTTTTATGGGTTTGCTTATTGCCTATTTTTTACTTGCAATTAGTATTTCTTTTGTGTGTTCGGTATTAGAAGCTGTGCTATTTTCAGTTACACCGCCTTTTATAGAAAGCTATCCTAAGATTCACCCAAAAAGTGGTAAGATTTTGCAGTATCTCAAAACAAATATTGATAATGCTATTGGAGCAATACTCATCGTAAATCTCTTTGCTAACACAGTGGGGGCAGCAGGTGTAGGTGTGCAGGCAGTAGAAATATTTGGTGAATCTTGGCAAGGTGTAGTCGCATTTGTGATGACTATGAGCATTTTATATATTTCAGAAATTGTCCCTAAAACTATTGGTGCAACTTATTGGAAATCTCTCATTTTACCCGCTTGTTATGTGATTTTAACACTTTATTGGATTACTTTTCCATTGGTATATATTTCACGCGTTATTACACGATTACTTAAAAACAATCACACAAATCAAATGAGTCGCGATGAAATATTAGCTGTTATGGAGCTAGGCGAAAAAAGCGGTTCAATCAATGAGTTAGAAGGCGACATTTTAGAACATTTAATAGAGCAAAAATCACTCAAGGTAAAAGATATTATGACCCCAAAAGAGCAAATATTCGCCCTTGATGAACAAATGAGCATTAAAGAATCTATCAAGGCAACAAAGGAGCATAAATATTCGCGTATTCCGCTTTATGCAGCAATACCAAGCAATATTTGTTCAGTCGTATATCGCAAAAATATTTTACAAGCAATGTTAAATGGCAAAAAGAAAAAAATGCTTAAAGATTTTGCCAAAGACATTACTAAGATAGAAGAAAATGTGAGTTTGCTTGATTTATTAGAGCAATTTATCAACAAAAAAGAACATTTATTTGCTGTTGTAGATAAAAGGAATAATCTCGTAGGCATAGTAAGCCTTGATGATGTGATTATGGCTACCCTTAGCGTTGGGACACTTAAAAAGGACTAGAATGGAATTGCTTATTTTATATTGCATAATCGCTATTGTTGTGTGCTTTGTGTGTTCAATTATGGAATCTGTCTTTCTATCTATCACACCCTCATTTGTTGCAAGCTATGAAAAAAGTAATCCTAAAATCGGTGCGCGATTGAAAGAGTTAAAAAATAATGTAGATGATGCCGAAGGGGCAATTTTGGTGCTTAATACCTTTGGCATTACAGCTACTTCTACGGGTGTGGGCATTGAGGTGGCACATATTTTTGGCACAGAATGGCAGAGTTTTGGGGCAATAATCCTTACTATTGTGCTTATTTATGCCTGTGAGATTTTCCCCAAAACTTTGGGAGCAACTCATTGGAAAAGCTTTGTGCCTATTGTAACACTTAGCATTCATTATCTCCTTAAAATTACTTTTCCTTTTGTATGGATAGCTAAGCTTATTACACGTTTTGTTAAGCCAAAAAAAGGCAGTAATCCCATAAGTCGTGAGGAAATTCTCGCAGCAAGTCAAATTGGGCAAAAAGGTGGCTCAATCACAGCACGGGAGCAAAATATTATAGAGAATCTCCTTGAGTTAAAAAATTATCAAGCCTTTGATATACTCACGCCTAGAAGTGTTGTATTTGCGCTGCATCATAATATCACAATTAAAGAAGTTTTAGCACTTGAGGGCATTTATCATCATTCACAGATCCCTGTTTATGGCGAAAGTGTGGATAATATCATTGGCATTGTCTTAGCAGTAGATATTTTAGAAGAAGGCATTAAAAAAGAAAAAGAAAAGAAAATCTATGAGCTTATGCGTCCAGTGCATACTATCTCTCTTGATATTTCGGTTTTAAATCTGCTTAATCTTTTTATGAGTAAAAAAGAGCGATTTTTTGCCGTGCAAGATGCGTATGAGCAACTTATTGGTATCGTTACACTAGAAGATGTGATTGAAACGCTTTTGGGTGAGGAAATCATTGATGAATTTGATAAAACTCCTGATATGCAAAAACTCGCAAGAGAAAAGATAAAAGGCTACCGCTTAAAATATTTAAGTAAGCTAAAATAACTTTACTTCTGTATGTATTTTAAGCAGATTCTAGCATCTGCTTTTATTACCATTTTTCACTTTTTGTATATGTGCCAAAAACCTCATCGTGCAAAATAAATCCATCAAGTTTGCATTCTGTTTTTTCAAGTGTAATGTTCTCTCCTTGTTTTTGCACTTTGATATTACAAAAATCATTTGCAAATTCCATTGAATACACTTTAATAACCGCATTTTGCTTTGAAATAAGCGAAATAATGCGTGTTGTGGCATAATTTTGATCTTGTGGCTCTGTAACAAAATCTATGTTATGTTTCCACCAATCAAGAAAATCTTTGCCGTCTTTAGAATAATAAATTGAACAATAAAAATTCCCCATACCATCATTGCCCTCACCATCAGCACTCTGGTGTTCATTGACATAGCAGTTATCATCAATCAAAAAACCTAAACGCACACTTTTTTCATTTATTTGCATATCTTTGACATAGATACCACCCCATTGTTTATATAACTCTTTGATCTTAGCCTTATCATCTGCATAAATATTTATTCCCAAAAATACCAAAATCAAAATAAACCTAAACATTTTTTCTCCTCATTATGCTATTAAAGCCCATAGCGGGCAATTTTATGCCGTAATACCTCTAAATTCATACCTAATATATCACTTGCTTTTTGCACATCATTAGCAGATTCTATAAGTGTTTGAGCGATAAGCTGCTTTTCAAGCTCGGCAATCTTGCTTCCTTGCGCTTGAGGGACAAACCCAAATACACCACTTCGGCTCTCTAAAAATAAATCTTTTACGCTTATTTCATCTCCCTCACTTAAAATACCAGCTCGTTCAATAACAGAAAGCAATTCGCGCACATTACCGGGCCACTCATAAGACATAAGAGCTTCTTTAGCCTGAGATGAAAACCGCTTTTGTTCTAAACCATACTGCATACATACAGATTCTAATTTCCACTCGCTCAAGGGCAAAATCTCCTCTTTGCGCTCTTTAAGCGGTGGGATAGATAGGGGAATTGTCTGCAATCTAAAAAACAAATCCTCTCTAAATTCATTTTTGGCAATTTTTGCTTGTATATCGGCATTTGTAGCAGATATAAAACGCACATCAATTTTGATAGGCTTTGAACTACCAAGTCGTGTCAGAGCCTTTTCTTGCAATACTCGCAAAAGTTTAGCTTGAAGAGCTAGAGGCATTTCTCCGATTTCATCTAAAAATACACTGCCTCCATTAGCATCTTCTAAAATACCCGGTTTAGCAGTTGTAGCATCTGTAAAAGCACCTTTTTCATACCCAAAGAGTTCAGATTCTAATAAATGCTCAGGGATTGCTGCCATATTAATAGCTATGAAAGGCGCATCTGCCCTATGAGAATTACGATGAATAAATTGTGCAAACACATCTTTACCTACACCACTCTGCCCTAAAAGTAGCACACTTGCATCAGTTTTTGCAACTTTGAGTGCAATAGCTTTAATCTCCTCTAATTTTGGAGAAGAAGCAATAAAATCCTTAATAGAATCTGATAACTTAGCAGGGGATTTTTGTGCTATTTGGCGGACTTTATGACTACGCTCTATGGCTTCAATAAATGTTTCTATCTCACAACCTTTAATAAGAAAATCTTTAACACCCAAACGAATGGATTTTATCGCATTTTGCACAGAAGCATTCCCTGTAATGACAATTGCCTCATATCGCCCATTAAGCTCTTGTAAAAAAGCTAAACCATCCATTTGAGGCATATTAATATCTGTAATAACAAGCTCAAAACTCTCATCAAGCTTTTTTAGGGCATCTTTTGGATTCTTAAAACTGACAATCTCATATTGTGGATAATCTTCAAACGCGGTTTCTAATGATTTACGATAATTAATATCATCTTCTACGATTGCGATTTTCATACTCTCCCCTTTGATAAGATTTGTAACATAATGCTTTTATCAACAAGCTTTGCTTTAATCCTTGTGGGTGCAATTTCAAAGCTCACTCGCGAACTTAGAGCATTGTTTCTCCCCCTTGTAGATTCTTGCACATACACCTCATATGTATAAAAGCACTCTAATACTTGCTCTTTTTCTTGCTTAAGAATGGAAGTAATAAAATAAGGCATATCGTCCATAATAGGATACCTACTTGCATCAATTTCGCATTCAGCAGCGACTTGATAGCCTTTTTGATTTTGGTAATTCATTACGTGAGATACGCGATAAAGCTCTCCTAACGCAACATTATCTTTGCTTACCATTTTATAAGAGATAAGTAGCTCCACTTCAGCACCATCAAAGGATTCATTATAGGGAATCACATCAAGCTCATTTGCTCCATTGAGTATGCCTATACACAAAAGGAATATTAAGAGTTGCCCACGCATATAAACCTCCTCACTCTATTCTTACAATCCTTACTTTTAATTAACCCTCGCTTCCTTCTTCATCATTTATGTCTTCTTCTTTTGGCTCTTTTGGGCAAACATTAGCATAAGCCACTTTATCATCACCAACATTTACAATTTTTACCCCACTTGTATTGCGCCCAGCTTTACGTATAGCCTCTGTATCTACACGAATCATTTTACCTGAACTTGTCAGCACCATAAGATCCATATTTTCATCATTAATATTTACGACACTTACAAGCTTTCCTGTTCTAGGCGTAAGCTTCATTACAATGACTCCTTTACCAGCACGGCTTTGCAAACGATATTCTCCAGCCAAAGTTTGCTTACCAATACCACGCTCACTCACTGTTAAAAGCTTATCTGTATCATTAGCGATAGTCGTAGCTGCAATAACACAATCTTCGCTTGCTTTAAATTTAATACCTGTTACCCCACGACTTACACGCCCAATCTCACGCAATTCTTCAACACCAAAACGAATACACATACCTTGATAAGTGGCTATAAAAAGTTCTTTGATATGAGAATCAACAATATGTGCGGTTACAAGCTCATCATTTTCATCAAGATTAATCGCTCTAACACCTATGCTACGAATATTGCCATATTCTTTAAGATTTGTGCGTTTAACAACACCATTTTTAGTAAAAAATACGAGTGATTTATCTTCATTAAAATCTGTGGTAGTAATAGTTGCCATAATTTTTTCATCAGCTTGAAGATTAATGAGATTTACTACCGCCTTTCCAATAGCTGTGCGTCCTGCTTCTGGAATCTTATACACCTTAAGCCAATAAAGCTGCCCTTTATTGGTAACAAACATAATCGTATCGTGCGTATTTGCCACAAAGAAAGATTCTATAAAATCATCATCGTGCGTATTACCACTAATTTTACCCTTACCACCACGATTTTGTTTTTCATAAGTCTTAAGCAATACACGCTTGACATAACCTCTATGGCTCATTGTAACAACTACTTTTTCATTAGGGATTAAATCCTCCACATCAATGGCATCATAATCCTCTTCAATTTGTGTGCGCCTTTTCGTGCTAAATTTCTCTTTTATTTCTAAAAGCTCTTCTTTTACAATGGACTTAAGCTTATCTTCACTTTTAAGGATAGATTCTAAATATGCAATTTGAGCTTGAAGCTGGGCATATTCCTCATTAATCTTATCTCTCTCTAAGCCTGTAAGTCTCTGCAAACGCATTTCAAGTATAGCCTTAGCTTGCAATTCGCTTAATTTAAATTTAGACACAAGTGCATTTTTTGCCTCATCAGTATCCTTTGAAGCACGGATAGTTTTAATGACTTCGTCAATATTATCTAAGGCAATAATTAAACCCTCTAAAATATGCGCTCGCGCTTTAGCTTTCTCAAGCTCAAAAATACTCCTGCGGATAATAATTGTTTTACGATGAGCAATGAAAATCTGTAAGAGTTCAAGGAGATTGAAAATTTTGGGCTCTTTGTTATTAATTGCAAGCAGGATAATCCCAAAAGTGCTTTCCATTGTTGTGGATTTAAAAAGATGATTAAGCACAATTTCACTCATCGCATCACGTTTAAGCTCAATAACAACTCGTATACCCTCTCTATCGCTTTCATCACGCACTTCTGAAATACCATCAATAACCTTTTCTTTTGCTAATTCCGAAATTTGCTCAACAAGCTTTGCTTTATTCACTTGATAAGGCACTTCATCAATGACAATCACATCTTTGGTTTTTGTTTTTTCAATATGCACCTTTGCACGCACACGAATGCGTCCCCGCCCTGTCCGATAAGCTTCTAAAATTCCTGCTTTGCCATAGATAATTCCACCTGTTGGAAAATCCGGTCCCTGCACAATATCAAGCAAGTCTTCCACATCTTGCGTATTTTTATCAATCACCATAATAAGCGCATCTATAATCTCATCAATGCGATGCGGAGGAATAGAAGTCGCCATACCTACCGCAATACCGCTTGAACCATTTACAAGCAAATTTGGGAATCTCGTAGGCAAAACATCTGGTTCATAAAGCGTATTATCATAATTTGGCACAAATTCAACCGTGTCTTTATCAATATCACGGAGCATCTCCTCACTTGCACTTGTCATACGTGCCTCTGTATAACGCATAGCCGCTGCGCCATCGCCATCAATAGAACCAAAATTCCCTTGCCCATCAACAAGTTCAAGTCGCATAGAAAAATCCTGTGCCATACGCACAAGTGCATCATATACCGCAGTATCTCCGTGTGGGTGATATTTACCAATTACATCGCCTACGATTCTCGCACTTTTCTTATATGGACGACGTGGTGAGAGATTAAGCTCATTCATTGCATATAAGATTCTTCTATGCACAGGCTTTAGTCCATCTTTTGCGTCAGGCAAGGCTCTCCCCACAATAACGCTCATTGAATAATCAAGATAACTCTCTTTGATAGAATCATCAATTTTCACATCTATATTATTATCTTCTATTAGGCTATCCATTGTCTCTCCCAATCTAGGTTTTAGCGCTATTTTAGCCCAAATTCACTAAAAATAGGCTTACTTCTTAAGTAAAAGCGTTATATAATTCTTCTTTGGCATATTATCTTTAAATACAAAAAGTGAGAAACTTAATCAAATATGGAAATAACAGAAAAAATTATCCTTTTGTGCCTTATAGGATTTTTTGGTGCGATAACGCCCGGACCCGATATACTTCTTACCTTGAAAACAACTTTGCGATTTGGTATGGCTCAAGGATTAAAAGTGCTCCTTGGCATTGCAAGCGGCTGGTGTTTGTATTTAGGGCTTATATACGCAGGTTTGAGCCATTGGTTAAACACTCCTATCTTACAACTTACTCTTAGTTTAATAGGTGGATTCTATCTTCTTTATTTGGGTTATTTAATATTGAGTGCGCCCTCTTTGACATATGATTTAAACATAGAAAAAAATAATATGCCTCAAGATGGATTTATGCAGGGATTACTCCTCAATCTCTCTAACCCCAAGGCAATCTTATTTTTCATATTTTTGGTAACACCTTTTATTGATGAGGGTATGGGAATAGGTTTAATTGCACTATGGTGTTCACTTTTTAGCGCTTTTATACTTGTGATTATTTGCGCAAGTGTAGCTAAACAATATATGAATACAAAAATTTTTAACATCATTGATATCATTTGTGGTGTGCTTTTTGTATGTTTTGGGTGGCTTTTATGTTTTGAATTTGGTGATCTAGTTGCAACTCTATTTATAAAAAAATAAAAAGAATCTTAACTATTTTGTATCATTTTGTATCATTTGAAAATATTTTCCTCATTAATAAAGTAAAATAGTAACACTTATATCCATATCTTATACTATTAAGTCCATTTTCAAGGCAAAATTTATTTTATTATCTGTTAGAATGCTCATTATTTTACTCAATAAGGAATCTCAATGGACATTTTACACAATATAATTGATAGCACAAATGGGTTTTTATATACTTATTGGCTCGTTTTTGCTTTGATTGCTTGTGGTTTATATCTTAGTATTCGCACACGTTTTATTCAACTTCGTTTTCTCAAAGATGCTTTTATGGTGCTTAATGAACGCAGTCATCAAAAACATATTTCACCTTTTGGCGCACTGATGATTTCCACTGCTTCACGCGTAGGCATTGGCAATATTGTAGGAGTGTCAATCGCTATTGTAAGCGGTGGTGTTGGTGCGTTGTTTTGGATGTGGGTAACTGCACTTGTAGGAGGGGCAAGCGCATTTATAGAATCTACTCTTGCTCAAGTGTATAAACGCAAAGATGGGGAGCATCGCTACAAAGGTGGTCCTGCTTATTACATTGAAACAGCTTTGCATTCTCGCGCACTTGGCATTATTTTTGCCATATCACTTATCTTGTGTTTTACTTATGGATTCAATGGTTTGCAATCCTACACGCTTACATCAGCCTTTGAGATTTTTGTAGGCAATGAAGTTTTTAACGAGGGGGGGGGCTTTACTGCTTTTGTTGGTCTTATCCTGGCTGCTCTTGTATCATTCTTTTTCTTTGGTGGTGGCAAAAGTTCTGCAACCATTTCATCAGTGCTTGTCCCTATTATGGCTTTTGGTTATCTTGTAGTGGCACTTATCGTTATTGGTATGAATCTAGAAAAAATACCTATGATTTTTAACAATATTTTGAAAGAAGCCTTTAATTTTCAAGCCATTTTTAGCGGTTTTGCAGGAAGTGCAATTGTTATTGGGATAAAACGTGGATTGTTCTCTAATGAAGCAGGTATGGGTTCTGCACCCAATGCCGCTGCAGCTGCTCACACAAGCCACCCGGCTAAACAAGGTATGGTACAAACACTCTCTGTTTTTATTGACACACTCATTATTTGTTCGGCAAGTGCCTTTATGGTATTATGCTCCGATTTAAGCAATACAAGCGAATTAAAAGGTATGATATTAATGCAAAATGTTATGCAAGGCTACTTTGGCACTTTTGGCTTATTCTTTGTGAGTATTGCTATTGTGCTGTTTGCCTTTACTTCGCTCATTGGAAATTACTTTTATGCAGAGGCAAATTTTAAATTTATCACAAACAATAAACTTGCCTTGCAAATTTTTAGATGTTCTGCAGTAGTAATGGTCTTTATTGGTGCACAGCTTAATCTGCAGCTTGCGTGGGATTTGGCTGATATTTTTATGGGCTTTATGGCAAGTGTTAATATCATTGCCATTTTACTTTTAAGTAATATCGCTATTAGAGTGCTCAAAGATTATGAAAAACAACGCAAAGAAGGAAAAAATCCAACATTTAAAGCTGCTGATGTAGGTATTTACAATACTGAATTTTGGAAGTAGATTCTATAAATTTAGAATCTATGCCTTAAATCCACGCTTTGAGATATGCTTTTAAATTTTGTGCTACATCGCTCCAATCGTTCATTTTGCTTTGTGTCATACATACCACATCTTCATACCACGGAGTAAAGATGCCATTGCCCCAACGCCAATCATAACGTTTATTTAAAAGCACTATGGTGTGTTTGCCCACACTTGCGCTCAAATGTGCTACGGCTGTATCAATACTAATCACCATATCCATATCTTTAATAATATGAAATGTATCAACAAAATCCTCCATAGGCAACTGATTAATACCATATTTGCCTAATCCATCTGTATCGTGTTGTGCTTTATTGAGTGAATAAATCTCTATATTATGATTTTTTTTATATCCTTCTAAAGCACTCATAAGCACCTCAAGTGGTATATTTTTATTTGCTGCTTCAGGAAACTCTGAATCTGTGCTAAAGCAAATTCCAATTTTTCTTACCTTTTTATTCTCACTTTCTAACTGATGTCTATCTTGACTTTGCATCATAAAAGGTGTAAAGTGCAAATCTTGTATGTTACTTACTCCAAGTGCAAGTGGCAAAGATAAAAGTGAAATCGCCACATCAAAATCCATCCCCTCATCTCTATGGGATACACTAGGAATCTCTAACATTTGAAAAAACTTTAAAAGTGGCTGCTGAACGATGACGCTTACATTTTGGGCATATTTTTGAAGCAAGGGTAAAAATCGTGCAAACATTATAGAATCTCCAAGTCCCTGCTCGTGATATACAAGCACCTTTTTACCCTCAAACTGCTGTGCCCCTTTGGATTCTAAGTTATATTGCCATATATTATTTATTCCTTGTGGTAACATCTGCGGTAACTTTTTACGCTCTTCATAGATTCTAAAACCTTGCTCAAAGTGCAAATGACGTAACAAAAAATGCGCATAATTAATGCAATATTCCACCTTTGCAGGATTAAGTGCTATGGCTTGCTGATAAAGCGTTTGGGTAAGCTGCATATCTGCGTTGGCATAATTAAGAGCATTAGCATAATTAAATAAAAAATCCGCATCATTTTTATAATATTGATAAATCGCCGCATAAACCTCAAGGGCTTTACTAAAAAGCCCAATTTGCACATAAGTATGTGCAAGATTCACACCTGCATCTAAGTAGCCTCTATTCAACGCACTCAAATACAATTCTATCGCTTCACCAAATTGTTTGATACTTACTTGTGCATTTGCAAGATTAAACATAGCACCCAAATCATTAGGGTCAAGTTTAATGGCAATCGCATAATGTTTTATTGAATTTTGAGAATCTTCTAAATCCGAATAAGCTTTGGCAAGATTAAAATGAAAAGTTGAATTATGCTCTAAAGTGCTCTCTTGCAACAAACTTGCTTCTAGCTCTTCAATACAATGTTTAGGATTCCCACTGCGGCGATAAGCTTCAGCAAGATTAAGCTTGTGATTAACCTGTTTAGGCTCGTATTTACTAGCTTGAGTAAAATATTCTATTGCTCTCTCATATATTTTGAGTTCAAGTGCAACAATACCTGCGAGATTCCATATATCTGCCCTTGTGCAGTCTATACTTAGAATCTGAATGCATATATCCGCACATTGATGATAAGACTTTGATTCATAAAGCTGATACGCCATTTGTATAGCAGAATCAATATTAAAATGCTGTTGAGACATATATTACCTTTGAAGATTTCCTCCAAATTTAAGCAAAAAAATGCCACCCTCTAGGATTTATTTAAGATTTCCCTAAAAGGTGGCACATTATAGAGTAGAAAAAATTAAAATACTACACCAAAAATTAAAGAAATACGTTGGTAGTCTTCTTTAAAATCTTTTGGCCTTACTGCATTTGCATTGATACTAGCACCGGGTGTGCGTGAAGAGCTTGTCATTTGTCCCATTACATAGCGCAACCCTACACTAAAGACATTTGATACCTTAACTCCCGCTCCAATACCATAGGTAAGCCCGTGATAAGTATGTTCTAAAGAAGTATCATTTTGCACATCACTCACAAAATAAGGCTCTTTTAAACTATGATAAGCATAACCTACCATACCTTGAATATAAAAATAACGCGCTTGCACACCTACAATTACAGGTACTTGCACACCCCAGCCATTAAAGCCTATATCTTGCATTACTTTTGAACCACCGGGCAAACCATTAGCAACACCATCTACAAATGCGTTTGAGTTTCCTGTGAATTTTAAATATATAGGTGCAGTAATCTCTGTCCCAATATAAGGACGCAAACCGCTTGCAGACTTAATAGCAGTAATATATACTGAATAACCAATATCTGCAGAATGTAAATTTAAATCACCAATGCTTGAATATGAATATCCCAAATGTCCTTCGTTGAATAGATACCAACGCGCTACATTTCCCGCTTTATTAGAACCACTGAGAATAGAGCCACTTGCAAAATTCCCTAAAAGTTGTTTTTTCGCATCACCAAGCGATTTTTGATTATTTGATGGTGCACCTAACACCACACTTCCAGCCAATACAAACATTAAAAACATTTTTTTTACCATTGTATAACTCCTTTTATGGTTTAAACTGCCTATGATACCATAATAAACTAATATCGGCTTAAAATCGGTTTTTTATATTTTCTCTTAAGTGATTTTCTACGGCATTCACCTAGAAGAAACAAAAGGTGTAATTATAGCAGCGGGAGAAAGGTTTGTTGCGTGGAAAATTACACTGCCATAGAGCCGAGCATAATACTTCATCAAATTTTTTTGTAATATAGGCTCAATGCTTGGCACAAACCACGCATTATTGCTTGTTACAATCACATATTGTGGATAATCCGCATAGAATCCACGATTACTTCCCTCATAACAAATAGCATTTTTAAATTTTATTTCTGCAATATCAAAATATCCAAAATCTTTCCCAGCACTAAATCCGCCAATGCCTTGAAAAAATGTATTTACAAGTGGCAGTAAAAAAGAGGGGAGAGTCTCACCAAAAGGCACAAGATGGACTTTATCGTAGAAAGAAACTTTGCCTTTATCAAATTTATAGGTGCTATTGAAATAAGACGCTCTTCCATCTGTGTGTATCTCTTCACGTAATGCCCCCACAATAATAACAATTTTATGGCTCATCTCTAAAAGCGAGTCAAAATATGGAAAATATTGAGAATCTAAAGGCACATAAAATGCACTCTCGGGTAGAATTATCACATCATATTCTTCATTAATTGCCTTTTGTATATCACTTATATGTTCGCTAAATATGCTTTTTGCTTCTCTCATACGATAATCAAAATCCTGACTCACAGCACTTTGAGCAAGTTTAATTTTAAGTGGGGGTAGATTCTGTATTTTTGAATCCTTAAGTCCAAAATCAAGTGCAAAAACAAGGCAAATCACTCCTCCTAACTTCCACCAAGTTTTATACTTAAATAAAATCCATAGAGCAAGAATTGAGAGTGCAAAGCTTAATTTATCCACACCAATATAGCTATATGCAAATACACTCTCTGGCACAATCCAATCAAAGCCAAAAGGTGTAAGATAACTTAAAAGTAATAAAAACGCAAATCGCACAATCAAACATTCACACCATAGACCAATATAAAATACAAAACCCATAAAAATGCCACAAGCTATTACAACTAAAGGAATAAGAAAGCTCATATCAAAATATCTAAGTCCTAAACTTATCCAATAAAACCATAGCATTCCAATAAAGAATCCAACGCCAAAGCGACGATTTTTAGGAACAAAAAGCACACTTGCAATACTGAATAAACCAAGTAATGAAACAAGTAATGGTGATATTGCTTTATCATAACTTTCCAAAACCCACTGCGCATAAAAAGGTAACACATATAAAAATGCAAATATAAAAGATATAAAATGCCATAGAATTGTTGGTTTGTAAGTCTGTGGTTTATAAAAAGAAAAATGCGTATAAGGTATAGAAATAAATCTGAGGCGTATTTGCCTCATTAATCGCATAAAATAAAGCTGTATTGAATGTAAATAAGACATTATTTAAATGTTGTGCCACCATCAATAACGATTGTCTGTCCTGTAAGCCACGCACTTTGCGTTTCATCACAAAGAAAAAATGCTGCTCCTGCTAAATCTTCAGGTGTTCCCATACGATTAAGAGGAGATTCTTCCTCCACCTTAGCCTTTACTTGTGCATAATCAGGAAATGCTTTGAGCGCATCGGTATCAATAGGTCCTCCACTCACTGCATTTACACGTATGCCCCACTCTCCAAGCTCTGTCGCTGCATATTTTACCATAGTTTCTACCGCATTTTTAGAATTTCCGTGTCCTGCATAATTTGGCATATACACAAGATTCCCTGTTGAACTTAAAGAAACAATAGCTCCACCACCAACTTCTTTCATACGTTTAGCTGCTTCTTGCGCACCTACAACAAAAGCGAGCACGGTTGCTGTATAAATGTTATTAAGCCCACGCGGTTTAAGTCGCATAAATGGTGCAAATCCACCCGCTACACTTTTGCCATAAATAATCGCATTAGATACAAAAAAATCTACGCGTGAAAAATCTTCATCAATTTTTTTAAATAATTCTATATATTGTTCTGGTTCAAGCACATTGAGTGGATAAAATCTCGCTTTAATGCCATATTTAGTTTCAACATCTTGAGCGATCTTTTGGGCTTCCTCTTCGTTTTTATTATAAGTAAAAGCGACATTTACACCATTTTGAGCAAATTTATATAAAATTGCCTTGCCAATACCTCGTGTCGCACCGCTAATAACAAGTGTTTTGCCTTTCATAAAATGTGTTGTAGAATCTTGAGCATTTTTCATTCTTTCACCTCGTATTTTTCTAAGATTTGTTGTATTTTAGCCATATTTTCCTTAGAAGGTGGCACTAATGGCAAACGATATTCCAAGTTTTTTAATAATCCTGCTAAAAACATTGCCGCTTTAATGGGCACAGGATTACTTTCACAAAAAAGTATCCTATTCATCTCATAAAGCCTTGTATTAATTTCATAGCTTTTTTCCATATTACCTTGTAAAGCATAATGCGTTAAATCAGCAATCTCTTGTGGGAAAAGATTACCGGTTACAGATATAACGCCTTTGCCATTATTTGCAAGTATGGGGTAATTGATTACATCTTCTCCACTTAAAAGTGCAAGATTAGGCACTTCTGCACCAAAAGCCACTACTCTTTCCATAAGTCCAGCTGCCTCCTTAATTGCATAAATATTTTTACAAGCATCACGCAGACGTTTAGCAGTTTCTATCTCTATACTTACTCCTGTGCGTGATGGAACATTATAAAGCATTACAGGAATCTCCACCGCATTAGCCACAGCCTTATAATGCTCAAACAAACCCTCTTGTGTAGGTTTATTATAATAAGGTGTAACACATAATAGCGCATCTGCACCGCATTTTTGGGCAAAAAGTGCAAGTTCTTTTGCCTCGCTTGTAGAATTACTCCCTGCACCTGCAAGCACTTTTACTTTACTACCCCTACATACCGCTACGGCAACTTCAATACATTCCATATGTTCTTTATGCGAAAGTGTAGCCGATTCTCCTGTCGTGCCTACTGGCACACAAGCGTCCATACCATAGGTAATTTGCCGCTTAATGAGTGTTTCATATGTTTCAAAATCAACCTTATGATTTATAAATGGTGTGATTAATGCACTCATTGCCCCAAAAACCATAATCACCTCCCCTTGTCCTTTAAAATCACCACACTTAGTGTATCTTCTACAAAATATTTATTTGCTACCTGCTGAATCTTATCTAAGTTAAGAGTATTTATATCTCTTTCATAAGAAAGTAATGGTTTAATATCTCCTCGCACAAGATAACTCCCAAAAAGCCCTGCAACCTCTGAAGAATTTTCAAGACTATAAATAAAATTTGCACGCGTATTGACCTTAACCTTATCAAGCTCTTCTTGGGAAATATGACCTTTTTTAATATTTTCTAATATCTTAATCACTTCTTCTTCAATTTTTTCAGCTCTGACACCCTGTTTTGCTGCAACAATGAGTAAAAATACACTCTCATCTTTCATATCCATATTATATGCGTATGCGCTAGTGGCAATTTGCTGTTTATCAATAAGTTCTCTCTGAAAAATACTTGATTTACCAGCGCTTAGAATCTCGCCTATTGCGCTTAATGCCACTTGGTCTTCGCTTAAATAATTAGGAATCTTATATCCCATAGCAAGAAACTCCACTTGAGAATCTTTTTTTACTATATTGCGCCTCATACCATCTTGTTTTGGCTCTTTTGCTCTAACTTGCGGAATATCCGAAGAAGTATTTTTAAGTTTTCCAAAATATTGAGTTGCACTTTGAAAAACAACATTTGGTTCAATATCGCCACTTACTAATACAATAGCATTCTGTGGTTGGTAATAAGTGCGATAAAATGAGCGAATATCATCAATATTCCAGCTTTGAATATCTTGCATAAAACCAATAGGTGTCCAATGATAAGGGTGATAGACAAAAGCAGTATTAAAGAAACGAAAATATAAATATCCCATAGGTGAATTATCTGTCCGCCACAATCGCTCCTCTGCTACTACATTGCGTTCGGGTTCAAACTCATCTTCTTTTAACAAAAGATTACTCATAAGTTCAGAAAAAAGCTCTAAAGATTTATCAAGATTCTCAACGCTTGATTTAATAAAATAACGTGTATAATCAAAGCTTGTTGAAGCATTATTCACACCTCCAAAGCCTTTTACAATCTCATCAAATTCTCCTGCTTTGAGCTTATCCGTGGATTTAAAGCTTAAATGCTCAAGCATATGTGCAATGCCACTTTTGCCCATTACTTCATTACGACTTCCAACCTTATAAAAAATATTTGTCTCAATTACACCACTCTTATTATTCAATGGCACGACCACAATTTGTAGTCCATTATCAAGATGTTTTGTATAATGTTTTGGCAAGGAACTTGGGACCAATGATGGGATGCTCACCATATTAGAAATACTCATTAATACTCCTAAAATCAAAAACTTCACAGCTTACTCTTTGGGAATCTCTGCCGTATTTTCCCTCACTTTAGATAATGAGGGCTGTGAGTTAGATAAGTTTTTCTTGGCAGAGTTTACATTCTTATGTGTCGTTGGCTTTGGAGATTCTGTAGAATCTAACTTTTGTTGTGCTTTTGCATTTTCCTTTGAGGCGGTTTTTTTTGTTGCAGATGCTCTATTTGCATTTGTGTTTCTTGTAGTAGCTGGTTTCTTTTGAGATTCTACTTTTTGAGCAGATTTTTTGGGCTTGCTTGTGAGAAGGCTTGTGGAAATCTCTGTATTTACCTCCATAGAATCCAATGCCTGTGCCGCTTTTGATTTTCTTCCACGTTTTGGCTTATGGGCTATATCCTGCCCTACTGCCTCATACAAATGTGTAAAACCATCTTCTTTTAAATATTGAAGTAGCCCCTCATTGATTTGTTGACACAATCTTGGACCTTCAAAAATTAATCCACTTAATACTTGCACAAGTGATGCACCAAGCTTGATACGCTCATAAGCTTCAAGTGCGCTATCAACGCCTCCCACAGAAATAAGGGCAGTTTTGCCAAAAAATGCTTCACTTAAGATTCTAAGCACTTCTTTTGACTTCTTTTTTAATGCCTCACCACTAATGCCTCCTGTCTCCCTTGCATTTGTAAGCACAGCATAATCAATAGTGGTATTTGTTGCAATCACACCATTTGCACCATATTTGATACTCATTTCAACTATTTTGAGCATTTCATCTTTATCCATATCGGGAGATATTTTTATAAAAAGCGGTTTTTGAGTATATGAGCGTGCCATAGTAAAAAGCTCTTGCACAAAATGCACATTCTGCAAATCACGTAAATTCGGTGTATTTGGAGAGGAGAGATTAAAAACAAAATAATCTCCCACAGACAAACAATCAAGTAAAACATTTTCATAATTTTTAAGCGAATCACTTTGTGCAATAATTTTATTTTTACCTACATTAATCCCAAGCGGAATACTATAAGGATAAATATTTTTAAGGCGTTGCACTATTTCAAGCGAACCTTGATTGTTAAACCCCATTTCATTTTGCAAACTTCTTTCCTCTACATAACGAAAAAGGCGAGGTTTTGGATTTCCCTCTTGGGGAGATTGGGTAATTGTACCAATCTCTAAAAAGCCAAATCCCAATGCCGAAAGTCCTCGCACCATCGTTGCATTTTTATCAAATCCTGCAGCCAAACCTACTGGATTGTAGAATCTCAGACCAGCAACTTCCATATTTAAGTGCTCATCAACAACACAATATTTTCCAGCTACATAATCTTGCACTAAAGGCAAAGGCACTATATGCTTAAGTGCCAATTCTGCCATACAATGAGCCTTTTCAGCATCAAGCTTAAAAAGATAAGGGGAAAGCATTTTATACAATGACATAAGACACCTCAATGAAGTTATGAGTTAAAGAAATAAACTTAAGGTGCTATTGTAGCAAAAAAAATAAACTCACGCATAACAATATTTTAAGCATTAAAATAGATTGAAGAAACTTGCATAGAAAACAATGGTGGAGTGTAGGGGGTTCGAACCCCTGACCTCAACGCTGCCAGCGTTGCGCTCTCCCAACTGAGCTAACACCCCAAAATCTTAAGGCTAGGATTCTGCCTTGTTATTACTTAAAGGCTTCTGATTGAGCTCATAATAATGTTTCAAATACACATCGTGCATATTCTTTTGGAGTTTTTCGTACCATTGCTCATCATCAAAATCTGGTATAAAAGCCTCCATAAGAACCACTCGCGCTTTATCTGACTCTATTGACATAGATGAACTATTATATAGCTTACGCATATTAATAAGAACTGCGGGCTGGATTCTAAGTTTAAGCTTTGATGCGAGAATCTTTGCTCCCGATTTAAAAGGTAAAAATTCTTCCCCTCCATCGCTCCTTGTGCCTTCAGGAAAAATGGCAATAAGACGATTTTGAGCAAGCTGCCTTTTTGCTTCTTTAAGCAAAAAGACGATACTTTTTTTATCTTCCCTATCAATGAGTATCATATCTGGAGCTTTGAGTGCGTGCCCATATAAAGGTATTTCCCCAAGCTGTTTTTTAGCCACCCAACACAAATTTGCAGGGTGAAATCCCTCAAAATAAATAATATCTGTTACGCTCTGATGATTGACAACAAAAAGTTGTGCATCTTTATCATATTCACCTATACGCTCTACATTCAATCTATTAAATCCAAAAAACCAACGACATTGCTTTCTTGCCCATCTACCATTACGCCAACTACGCGTAAGATAGATTTGGGCAATAATGACGGGAAGATAAATGGCGATGGAGAGAGTGGCAAGAAATGCTCTAATTTTTGCTAACATATTCTTTCCTTATCCAACCTACACGATTTTCTATCATTACTTTATAATAATCTCCATATTCGCCAATAATTGCTACTTCTATGGGTGTTTTGACTACTTCCGTAATTGTAGAATTATGCGTAGGAATAATACTAATATTTGCTCCAGCTTGTGCTATACCTGAAACTGCACTAAAAAATATATTATATAGTAATACGAGCACAAGTAAAACAAGAATACTTAGTGTTATTTTGCGTCCTTTTTTAAATACAACCCAAATAATTCCAACAAAAATAATCAATCCACCCACTAAGAGATTCTTAAATATCAAAAACGTATTGCGTGGCTTAATATCTCCGCTCTCATCAATAATATTGCGTGTAAGATTAATCGGCAATGTGATATTTACAAACTGTTTTTGTGTAAGATTAAAATAATCAAATGAAAGACTGCGAATAGATTTATCAAGCACTACATAATAAATGCCATAAGTTACACCATCAACAACCTTACTACTCTCCAAGCCTTGTTTTTGATATTGAGTAAATCTCATCGTATTTAGATTTGCCCCTTTGCTTTCAATCTGGAATATAATAATGTTGTTAGCTTCATCATATTCTTTTACACGATAATCAACTACTTCCATTGCATCAGCAATGACATTTACATAAGAAGCATTATGAGAAAGCTCAATAGCTTGTAATTTTGCTCCATTAGCAATGATTTCCTCTTCATAGCTCTTATCATTTGAAATCGCCTTAATACGCAAAGGTGGGAGTGTAACATCTTTACCCATAATTTTATATATGTATGTATTAACTAATACACCATCTATGCCTTGCTGCCAACTTGCACCTTTATTTCTCAACTCTACATTATTCTTTGCAGAAAGGTCTATAAACTCAGCAGAAGCAAGCTTTGCACCAGAAAGTAAAGTAAGGCTATATTTTACTTCTATATCTTGCCCAACATACAAGCCTGTATCTGCACTTGGAAAACTCACATTTATATAAGCAATCTTGGGTTTAGTCGTATCTGCTAGCGCATTCAAACATAAACCCATCAATAAAATATAACAAATAATTTTCCACATTTTCATTATTCTCACCTCTTATTTCATCTCTGCAATATGCAAAAGATTATCAAGCATTGCTTTGCCATCACAGCTGCCAAGCATATCTTCAATAGCTCTTTCGGGGTGGGGCATTAAGCCAAAAACATTTTTTTTCTCATTACATATTCCAGCAATAGAATCTACCGAACCATTAGGATTGTCCGTATATTCAAGTAAAATTTGCTCATTTGCCCTAAGCTCTAATAACTCTCTCTCATCAATAAAATAATTTCCATCAGCGTGGGCAATAGGCAATCTTATTTCTTGATTTGGAGCGTAGGAGCGTAAAAAAGCATTATTTTTGCTTACGATTCTAAGTGATTGCATCTGTGAAATAAAATGTAAATTAATATTGCGCTTTAAAGCACCGGGCAATAATCCTGCCTCGCATAGAATCTGAAAACCATTACAAATACCAAGCACATAGCCACCTTGTAAAGCAAAATCCTTAATCACTCTCATAATAGGTGAAAACTGCGCAATAGCTCCACAACGTAAATAATCCCCATAGCTAAAGCCTCCTGGAATCACAACAAGATGGCAATCTGTTGGCAAACTCTTATCTTGATGCCACACAATATAAGTAACTCCCCCGAATAAAGAAAAGGCATATTGCGTGTCAAACTCACAATTTGTGCCCGGAAATCTAACAATAGCTACACTCATTTAAGAATCTCAATAGAATAATCTTCAATTACTACATTGGCAAGCAAATTCTCACACATACTTTGTGCTAAATTATATGCTTTATCTGCATTATTCTCTTGTATATCTAAAATAATTTCTTTAGAAAGCTTCACACTTTGCAAACTTTCAAATCCGTGAGCACACAATGCGTGAGCAATAGCCTTTGCTTGAGGGTCAAGCACCCCCTCTTTAAGTGAAACAAGAACTTTTACCTTCATTTTTATCCTCTATACTAAAATCCGCCGTAATACTTCTTCATAGGCAACTTTTACGCTGCCTAGATTCTCCCTAAATCTATCTTTATCAAGTTTTTGATTTGTTTGTTTATCCCATAAACGGCAACTATCAGGACTAATTTCATCAGCAAGTATAATATTTCCAGCGCTATCTTGTCCAAATTCAAGCTTAAAATCAACGAGTCGCAAACCTTTTTCATCAAAAAATGCTTTCAAAATTTCATTTATTTGACGCGCTTGGCTCTTAAGTATCTCTAACTGACTTTGCTCCTTTATAATGCCCAAAATCTTACAATGCTCATCATTAATTAATGGGTCGCCAAGTGCATCATCTTTATAATAAAATTCAACAAGCGTCTGGGAAAGAATACTTCCATCACTTATGCCTAAACGCTTTGTCAGCGAACCTGTAGCAATATTACGCACAACCACTTCAATAGGAATAATAGTTACTTTTTTACACAACATATCACTCATATTAAGACGCTTGATATAATGTGTAGCTATATTATGCCGTGCTAAAAGCTCAAAAAGAACTGAACTAATTTGACAATTTAGCTCACCTTTGCCCGATTCCTTACCTTTTTTTTCTGCGTTAAAAGCCGTTAAATCATCTTTAAACTCTGCAATTACAATATGTTCATCATCCGTGGCAAAAAGCTTTTTACCCTTCCCTTCATATAGCATTTCTCGTTTTTCCATTGATTTAACTCCTTATTACTTGTTTGGATTTAAAGCACCAATCACACCCCACGCTTTAAGCACATCAATAGCACTTTTAAGTTGAATATCTTGATATATCATTGCTTGGGTAATATTTTTTTTATCATCACTCGCTGTTTCTGTCTTTGTATTTTGTTCATTAACCTTCTCAAGCTCGCCTTGAAGATGTCTTTTTAAATCAGATTCCTTAATGCTAAAACTATTCTCATTCTCTGGTGCTACACCGGGATACACGATAATATCAGGTGTTACACCCACTGCTTGAATCGTCCTTCCACTTGGTAAATAATATTTAGCAGTAGTGAGTTTTAAGCCTTCATTTTGGTCAAGTTGCATAAATGTCTGCACACTTCCTTTACCAAATGTTTGTTCCCCAATAAGAACAGCACGTTTATGGTCTTGTAATGCACCTGCGACAATCTCACTTGCACTTGCACTTCCACCATTAACAAGCACAACAATAGGCACAGAAGCATAAGGAGCATTTGTTGCTCTATATTCAACGTTGTCATTTTTATTGCGTCCTTTTTGGGTAACAATCACACCATTTTTGATGAATAATCTACTCAAATCAACTGCTTGGTCAAGTGCTCCACCCGGATTATTGCGTAAATCAAGCACAATACCTTTTACTTTACCCATTTGTTTGAGTGAGCTTAATACATTCCGCGTTACATTTTTATCAAACGATGCTACACGCACATATGCAAAATCAGTATCTTGAATCTTGCGCACCTTTACAAAATCCATCTTGATAATATCTCTTACAATACTAAAATTTAGAGGTTTTGCTTCACCCTTACGCACAATAGTAAGCTCCACCTTTGTGCGAGGTGTGCCACGCATAAGATTTACTGCATCATCAATACTCATATCAATCGTGCTTTTGTCATTTACCTTCACAATAACATCGCCACTTTTTAACCCTGCCTTGTCTCCAGGTGTGCCATCAACAGGTGCAATAATTGTCAAAGCACCATCTTTTAAGCCCACCGTGATACCAATGCCACCAAACTCACCATCAATATTGGCACGCAAATCATCAAATTTCTTTTTGTTAAGATAATTTGAATGCGCATCAAGATTGCTTAATAATCCATCTATTGCCTTATTGACAATCTCATCAAGACTTAATTCATCAACATAAGACTCTTCTACTATCGCCATAATGCGACGAAGCTTTTTGAAAGATTCTAGCTTATTGACTTCCTGCACTTTTGGTTTAGCTTTGTGGGATTCATCAGCTGATAACCCCACAAATAAAGCCGAACTCGCAAGCAAAGAAACAATAATACCTGCTACAACCACGCGCGATTTATTCATCATTGACACTGCCTTTGTGATATAAAATTCTGTAGACATATTTCTTTTAGGTCGCATTTACAAAATGTGCATTCTACCTATAAAAGATATATATTTCTCCAACAAAACAAAAATAAGCAAAATCTGCTCCATTATAGAATATTAAAAAATACACAATGATGTGGATTCGATTAAAAACTTATACTATCTGCCCTATCTGTAAAAAAGCGTTGTCTATTCACACCAAGCCTTTGACACGATTGATTCACAAAATTATCATTAATCATTTCCTTATCCCGCACATCACAGAGAAAATTCTGTATTACATTGCGATTAACAAATACAGGTAAATATCCTATGCCTACTCTACTCATAATGCCCAAAAATACGCCTTTCTCATCATAAAATGCTCTTCCATAAGTAAATTCCTCATAAGCATCTCGCTCTATTTCAAAACCATATATTCGTTTTTTTCTTTTATCAAAATCATAATATGTTGCAATTTTTTCAAGCATCAAACTTTGAGGAGTAAAAACATACATACTATCAAGATAGGGATAATATGCTTTGGTATGCGGTGTAATTGCACGATATGAAGCAAATATATCCACACCAAATCGCTTATAGATTCTATCGTGATAATAACTTTTATCACGTGCTTGACAATAACTATCTACAGGTTGAGAGACCTTTAAAAGAGCAAGTCCTAAATCTAAATCAAGTGCCTTAATACTCAGCTGCGAAACACACATCATATTAGCGCTTATATCATCTTGCATTTTGACATATATTTTTTTAGGCATAATTTTGCCATTATAAATAATTTCTGATGAAGTAAGGTACAAACCATTTTTAAGTAATGTTCCCAATCCACGTTTAAAAGAACCATCTGTAAATGAAGTTTCTACAATTCCTGTGCTATAAATCCATTGAGGAAGCAATGGCAATTTTATATCCTGTGGTCGCATTTTATTAGTATTCTTGGATTTTTGCTGCGAATGTGCAGATTGTGATTTTTTTTTATTATCAATATTTTGAGTTTTATCAAGATTCATAAACAACTTTTGAGGACTTTCATACCCATCCATTACTTCCTCCATAGAATCCTCTGAAGCATTAAGTGCGCTCACATAACCTATACATACAATGCCCCATAGAGCGATAAAAATCACACCCTGTTTTAACACCTAGCTTACCTTTTTATTGAAAAATTATTAAACTAATATCGGTAGAATAGCTAGACTTTTTTATGCCAAATACTTTCTTATTGTTTTGCTTTATTTAATGTATGGGGCAATTACTAATTTAAACCTTAAGGAGTTAATGTATGTTTCGCGAAGAACTTAAAGTATACGAGATTAAAGAAGAAGAGTTGGCAAAGCTTAATTACGCCCTCATAAAGGTTGCTACACCAAATGGGGAATCTATTGGCACAATAAAACTTAAGCTTTTTGGTAATGCTGCCCCACAGAGTGTTACTAATTTTGCTACCTTAGCCCAAAGTGGATTCTATAATGGGCTTACTTTTCATCGCGTTATCCCGAATTTTGTAGCCCAAGGAGGCTGCCCTGTGGGAAATGGTGTAGGAGGACCAGGCTATCGTATTAAATGTGAATTAAGTAACAATAAACATAAACACATTAAGGGAGCGCTCTCTATGGCTCACGCTGGACGAGATACAGGAGGTAGCCAGTTTTTTATCTGTTTTGCACCACAACCTCATCTTGATGGAGAGCATACAATTTTTGGTGGCATTGAGGCACAAGATTCACAAAGTTTCTCTGTGCTAGATAAAATTAAAGAAGGCTCTCTTATAGAATCTATCACTATTTGCGAATCTCTTCAAGATATTACAGACTAAACCAAAAAGAGTAACGATGATAAAGCAGATTTTTCCTCTTGCACTTATTTCAAGTTTGCGTTTTTTTGGACTTTTTATTGTGTTACCCATTATTGGGCTTTACACTGATGAATTTCACACGAGTGCATTTCTTGCTGGAATGGCAGCTGGTGGATATGCACTTACACAAATCATCTTTCAAACACCCTTTGGTGTATGGAGCGATAAATACAATCGCAAACACGTTGTCGGCATTGGCTTAATCATTTTTTTGCTTGGCTCTCTTGTATGTGCATTTTCTAACGATATTACTATGCTTATCATTGGGCGATTTTTACAAGGTGTTGGGGCAATTGGAGGTGTAGTAAGCGCACAAATTGCTGATTTAGTCAAAGAAGAGGAACGCAATAAGGCTATGGCTGTTATGGGAGGAGGTATTTTTATTAGCTTTGTTCTTGCTATGCTTTTAAGCCCTATTATTGCAAGCCATTATGGACTAAACACTCTTTTTTTTATCACAAGTGGGCTTTGTGTGATTTCTCTTATTATCCTTTATTGGAAAGTGCCTGATACACCAAGTGTGAAATACCACTTTCAAGACAATACATTTAATGCCCTGCTCAAAGATAAAAATCTCCTTATTATGAATCTAAGCGCATTTTTGCAAAAGTTTTTAATGATTTTTGCCTTTGTATGCATCAGTCTTGCCCTTACTCACCAGTTTGATATGGCTGAAGAAAAACTATGGTATATTTATGCTCCTGCTGCACTTGTAGGTGTTTTTGCTATGGGACCATCATCAGTTTTTGCACAAAAAAGGGGGCAATTCAAAGCCGTGATGCTTTTTGGTATCTTTGCCTTTGTGTTGTCATATTTTTTAATGGCTTTTTCTATTCCACAAGAAAGCATTGTGCTTTTTGCAATTGGTGTATTTATATTTTTCATAGGATTTGCTATCCACGAGCCTATTATGCAATCCCTAGCAAGTCGTTATCCAAAAGCACATCAAAAAGGTGCAGCACTTGGTATTTTTACAACACTTGGCTATGTGGGTTCTGCTCTTGGTGGTATGTGTGGGGGTTGGCTCTATGAAGAAATAGGACTTTTCAAACTTTCGCTTATTATCGCAGTAGTATGTATAATATGGGCAGTATTGCTCATAGTATTTTTGAGTAATCCACGCAATCACAAAAACATTTATCTTCCTCTTGATAACCAGCAATATTCGCTAGAAGCACTTAGCACACTTGATACACTTGAGGGTGTTATTGAATGGTATATCAATCAAAATGAGCATATTGCTATTATCAAATACGATGATACACTCATAAAAAAAGAGCAAATCTTATCTACATTAAACAAAGGCTAAATTATGGAACTCTATGAGAAAATCATCATTGCCTCTGCAATGGGGCTATACTTATGCTTTTTAATCTATCAAAATAGAGATTACTTCAAAAAACATACTTCAAAAAAAAGTATTATTTTAAAAAATGATAAAAATATAATTGCTAAAAAGGGCACAATGCCTAATAATATAGAATCGGACAAACAAAAAGATAATATTGATGAAGAAAACCCCGATAATGTCATAAGGATAGAAACACTAGATAAAAGTGGGGATTTCATAGAAATCATATTCCCAGAAGAAGATAAAGCTAAAAATAAAAATGACAAATAACCATATCCAAACTAAAAAAGAGAATCTTTCACAAAAACCTACAATAAGCAAAAAGATTCTTGGTATTGTTGGGAAAACAAACGCACAATACCAACTCATTAAGGAGGGGGATAAAGTATTATTGGGCTTAAGCGGAGGCAAAGATTCTATTCTGCTTGCTACATTATTATCTTATATGCAAAAACACGCCCCTTTTAAATTTGATTTTAAAGCTATTACAATTGATTATGGCAGAGGTGGCGAATATGAATATATTTTTGAATATTGCGAGAAATTAGGGATTACTTACGAACTCTACCGCACAGATATTTATAAGATATTAGAAGAAAATAAAAGAGAAGGCACAATTTATTGCAGCTTTTGCTCTCGTATGAGACGCGGTGCTTTATATAGTAAGGCATTAGAGGGAGGATTCAATAAGCTTGCCCTTGCACATCATCTTGATGATGCGGCGGAAAGCTTTTTTATGAATCTTACTTATAATGGAGCGATGCGTTCTATGCCACCGACATATCGTGCGCAAAATGGTTTGGAGGTTATCCGTCCTTTAATCTTTGTGCGTGAGCGACAGATTATTGATTTCATTGCAAGTAATCACATTTATATTGCACCTGATTGTAATTGTCCCATTAATTGGTTAGATTCTGATAAAAAGCCTCATAGTAGAGAATCAACAAAACAATTTCTCAAAAATATAGAATCCCAAAACCCAGATTTTTTCAAATCTCTTAAAAATGCTTTTAGCAATATCCACGCAGGAAGCTTTTGCGATAAACGCTATCTTGACACTTGAAAATAACAAACTTTTTAAAGTATTTACAAACAAAATCATTATAGAATCTAATCTCATTACTTAAGGAGTTGAATCTATGGAAAGCATTAAATCAGTTGCTCTTGCAAGAATCTATGAGATACAAGGGCTCAAAGAAGATGCGCTTAAAATTTATCGTGAAATTCTTTTAGCACACCCTGAAAATAAAGAGGCGCAAACGGCAATCAAACGTTTAATGCTTGTTCAAAAACATTTTCCTCCGACAAATCAAATTCAAAAAGAGCTTTTTGTTAATCCTCAATCTCAAGAGGATTCAATTCAATTTCAAAGGTGGCTACTCCAATGGAACTCAAAGATTTAATACTTGAAACCCTCAATGAATTTTCGACAAATGATACACCACAAGAGCACAATCTCACACAGCTTCAGATTATAAATCCAAGTGAAAGCAAAATTGCACCCATTACACCTTCACAGCTCTCTACAATTCAACGACTTCATCAAAGTAACGAATCTCTACGCGAAGAATGTGAATTTTTAGAGTTACTTCAAGAGCGACTTTTAGTGCTTTTTGAAGGCTTGAATGCCCCACAAAATAAAGACATACAATCTCGCCTAAACATCACAATAAATTTCCTTGAATATCAACTTAGCGTTATACAAGAACGGCTAAATGACCTTAAAAAATAACATTTTTCTAGAATCTACCAAAAAATTTGCATTGCTATTAAATTTTCATTTAATATTCTCCCTTACAATGCTTCTTAGCCTTTTGACCCGAATGAGATAGGGCGAGGTGATGGATTAACCCATATGTAAATGCCATCTCAAAAGGAGGTTATCCCCCTCCAACTTCCTCCTTGTTTCCTCAAGGCATTTACCGATAACCAAACCTTTATTGATACCGCTAAAGTCCCCCACTTTAGCGGCGTCTCCTCCATACTAACTTTAAGTAAGTTACAATATTTCCTTTTTAAAGTATCTTTTTATATATAGAATCTTGCCTAGATAAAAGCTCTTAAGCTATCTAACAAGTTTTTTATTATACAATCCTCATTTTTAATACCTTAATAGACTACATTACATAAAGGTTTGGACTATGTTAGAAGTTTTAATGATTGAAGATGATGTGGAATTAGCAGAAATTATAACAAGTTATCTCGGGCAATATGATATGAATGTTACCAACTATGATGAACCTTATACGGGTATGAGCGCAGTCAATGCCAAACACTTTGATATTCTCCTTCTTGATTTGACTCTACCTAATCTTGATGGCTTAGAAGTATGCAAGCGTGTAGCAAAGCAAAATAGTATCCCTATTATCGTTTCTTCTGCGCGAAGTGATGTTGATGATAAAGTTGAGGCACTCAAATCTGGAGCTGATGATTATATTTCAAAGCCTTATGACCCAAAAGAGCTTGTTGTGAGAATCCAAACTCTACTTAGACGTTGTAATAAAAAAAGCGTTAAAGAGCAAGATAAAGAAAAAGATAGCGTGTTTAGAATTGATAAGTATAGCCGCCAAGTCTTTTTTAAAGAGAAAAAACTTGAACTTACGCGTGCGGAATATGAGATTCTTACATTACTTATTAGTAAAAAGGGGCACGTATTTTCACGCGAAGCCATTGCAATAGAATCTGAATCCATTAACCCTGAAAGCTCCAATAAAAGTATTGATGTCATCATTGGACGCTTACGCTCTAAAATTGAAGAAAATCCAAAAAACCCACAATACATTATCTCTGTGCGTGGTGTGGGCTATAAACTTGAAACATAAAATAGCGAGATTCTATGTTTCAATTTCGGCATTCAATTTTTTTTAAAATTGTCATTTTATTTCTCTGTGCCTTGTTTAGCTTTTTTGCAATTTCTTATTATTTTATTCAAGACCATATTGAAAATGAGAATCTCCTCTCTGAATTTCGTTACAAACAATTTACAGCCACAATTAATGAAATTATGCAATATGGTGGAAATCTCAATATTATCAAGCAATATCTTCAAAGTATGCAATTTGTCCCCGCAGAAGAAGAAAAAATCAAAGAAGTTCTTCAAGAAGTAGGTAAACTTCCAGATAACTTTAGTGGAGTATTCGCAAAGGCAATTAATACACAAAATGGTATTTATATTCTTCTTGAAAGCCATAATGAAACTATCCTTTATAAGGATAATTCACGAAAGCTTTATGAAGATTTTTATGTAATTACTCTCATTGGCATTATATTGCTTACTTTTGTATTTTTTATCGTGCTTAAAAGCCTTATGCCCCTTAAGATTCTTAAAGGTCAAGT
The DNA here is from genome assembly GCF_000007905.1 of Helicobacter hepaticus ATCC 51449. Taxonomy (NCBI): domain Bacteria; kingdom Pseudomonadati; phylum Campylobacterota; class Epsilonproteobacteria; order Campylobacterales; family Helicobacteraceae; genus Helicobacter; species Helicobacter hepaticus. The sequence continues at coordinate 1,534,869 of NC_004917.1, read as the reverse complement.
CAAACTATTTGCAGAAGGTAATTTCAATACTCAATATGAGCAAAACACCAAAGATGAAATTGGGGAACTTTATCACGAATTTTACAAAGCCTCAAACAAAATTAAATCCCTTAATGAATCCCGCAGTCTCCTTTTGCGCTCAATTATGCACGAACTTAAAACTCCCATTACCAAAGGACGCATTGTTGCAGAAATGGTGCAAGATTCTACACACAAACAACAGCTTTGTTCGGCATTTACACGCCTTAATGAGCTTATAAATGAATTTGCAAAGCTTGAACAAATTACTTCTAAAAACTATCATCTTAACAAACAAGAATTTCTGCTCCAAGATCTCATCAGTCATACAGAAGATATGCTCCTTATTGATGAATCTAGCCCTATCACACTGAGTTCGCCTCACGCCCTTATTAAAGCGGATTTTGATTTATTTGTTATTGCGCTTAAAAACCTCCTTGATAATGCTATTAAATACAGCAATGATGGTAAAGTATCAGTATATACAAAGAATGATAGACTTTACACGAGCTCTAAAGGTGAGCCGCTCCAATATGAGCTTAAAGCCTATTTTAAGCCTTATTTTAAAAATCATAAAAACCCTTCATCACAAGGCTTTGGACTTGGTATGTATATCATTAAAAATACCCTTGATAATCAAGGTTTTAACCTAAGTTATAAACACGAAAATGGTTATAATATTTTTATTATTCATCATTGCGTAGTTGAAAACTATTGTCTTGTTGATAAAAAACCAAAATAGAGGAGAATCTATGTTTAGACGATTAAAACGCACACGATTAAAAGCGCCTATGAGGACATTAGTAAGAGAAACGCGACTTGATAAAGAAGATTTTATCTATCCACTTTTTGTTATTGAAGGTCAAGGAATCAAAAATGAAATTACCTCTATGCCTCAAGTTTATCAATTCAGCATTGATAAACTCCTCAAAGAATGCGAAGAACTACTCAAATTAGGTATTTATCACATTATACTCTTTGGGTTGCCAAACCATAAAGATTCTTGTGGAAGCGAAGCTCTAAGTGATAAAAGTATTATTGCACAAGCAACAAAAGCTATTAAAAAACAATTTCCACAGATGATAGTTACGCTTGATTTATGTTTTTGTGAATATACAGACCACGGACATTGTGGTATTTTAGACCAAAATCTTGGCAGCGTAAATAATGATGCAACACTTGAGATTCTCGGACAACAAGGCGTAGTGCTTGCTACTTGTGGAGCAGATATGATAGCACCAAGCGCAATGATGGATGGTATGGTAGAAACCATCCGCATATATTTAGACAAAAGTGGTTTTAATCATATACCCATTATGAGTTATTCAACAAAATTTGCAAGTGGCTATTATGGACCTTTCCGTGATGCTGCAAATTCTGCACCAAGTTTTGGTGATAGAAATTCTTATCAAGAAGATCCAGCAAATCGCAGAGAAGCAATTTTAGAAAGTCTAACAGATGAGGCAGAGGGAGCGGATATTCTTATGGTAAAACCTGCACTTGCGTATTTAGACATTGTGCGTGATATTCGTGACCGCACACTGCTCCCCTTAGCTGTATATAATGTCAGTGGTGAATACGCTATGCTAAAATGTGCGCAAAAAGCAGGGCTTATTGATTATGAAAGAGTATTGTTTGAGACACTCACAGGATTTAAACGCGCAGGTGCAGATATTATCATCAGCTATCATACTAAAGAAATAGCGCAAATATTGCATAAGTTTCAATAAAGAAATTTGATACTTTAGTATACCAAATCTATTCCCTACTGCTTTGAACAAAACATTGCATATAAAGCTGTGCTTTGGCTATAATACATATTTTAGATTCTAAAATAAAGGATTTTCCATATGGGACGAGCATTTGAATATCGCCGAGCAGCCAAAGAAAAACGATGGGATAAAATGAGCAAAGTTTTCCCCAAACTTGCAAAGGCTATCACAGTTGCAGCAAAAGAAGGTGGAGGAGACCCAGCAATGAATGCCAAACTGCGTACAGCTATTGCTAATGCTAAAGCACAAAATATGCCAAAAGATAATATTGACGCAGCCATTAAGCGTGCTAGTGGTAAAGATGGAATCTTTAGCGAAATTACTTATGAGGGTAAGGCTGCTTATGGTGTGCTTATTTTTATTGAATGCACAACAGATAATCCTACCCGAACTATTGCAAATATTAAAAGCTATTTTAACAAAACCCCCAATGCAAGTATCCTTACAAATGGTTCTATTGAGTTTATGTTTGCGCGCAAAAGTGCATTTGAATTTCGCACAGACAAAAATATAGAAGAATTAGAATTGGCACTTATTGACTATGGACTTGAGGAATTAGAAAGCAGAGAGAGTGAGGAGGGAATCTATCATATTGCCTATGGAGACTATAAAGATTTTGGACGCTTGAGTGAAGGGTTTGAGCATTTGAATATTCCTATTTCTAAGGCTGCCCTACAGAGAATCCCAACTTCACCCATTAGCCTAAGTGAAACACAAATGCAAGATATTGAAAAACTCCTTGATAAAATTGAAGATGATGATGATGTCCAAGCAGTTTATACAAACATTGAATAAGTCAATTAAGGGTAAAAAAGTAACCTGATTTATATATTTGTAAAATATTTTTTTACCAAAAGTATTTTTTTTAGAATCTAGCATTATAATTTGGTTATTTAAAGCTTTACAACAAAAGGGAATTAAAATGAGCCATTCTACATTTGAACACCCATACTTCGGTGTATTTGTATTGTTTGTGCTAACCTGTGTTGCCTTTACTCTTACCCTCCGTCTGCAACGCATTATTTCAAGAAAACTCGCTAAAAAAGATAGAGAAAAACTCAAACTTTCTACTTATGAGTGTGGTCCCACCCCCACTAAACAACAAAATAGAATCTCTACACACTTTTTTATTTTCGCCCTTTTGTTTGTCCTCTTTGATATTGAAGTCATTTTTATGGTGCCTTGGGCAATTGATTTTAAACTTTTTACACATATCGGACTTGGAAATTTTGTATTTTTTGAAATGCTAAGTTTCATCGGCTTTTTGCTTGTAGGGTTCATTTATGCGTGGAAAAAAGGAGCATTTTCATGGCAGAGCATCAAGTAAATTATACTCAAAACAATGGCTTACCAATTGTTTTGAGCAGTGTTGATAAACTTCTTAATTGGAGCAGAAGCAATTCGCTTTGGGGAGTAACTTACGGCTTAGCGTGTTGTGCTATTGAAATGATGGCAACTGGTGGTAGTCGCTTTGACCTTGATAGATTTGGTTCAATTTTTCGTGCTTCACCTCGTCAATCTGATTTAATGATTATATCAGGCACTGTTACTAAAAAACACGCTGAATTTGTTCGCCGTCTTTATGACCAAATGCCAGAACCTAAATGGGTTATTTCTATGGGCAGCTGTGCAAATACGGGTGGAATGTTTAATACCTATGCCACTGTGCAAGGTGTAGATAGAATCATACCCGTGGATATTTATTTACCCGGTTGTGCACCACGCCCAGAGACATTGCAATATGCTATAATGGTGCTTCAACAAAAGATTCGTAGGCAAAAAGCCCTACCTCATCTTAAACCAAAACGACTTATATGACAAAAGGTAAAGTATGATACGGCAGAATCCTCCTAAAACAAACGCTCAAAAAAGTGTTTATTATACTCATCGTTTTGATGTTGCACCCACTTCTCCAAAACTTGCGCTTACAGGCTTTGAATCTGAAATAAATACTATTACTACTCCAATTAGCGAGAGCTATATACAAAATGATTTAGCCACGCTTTGGGTAGAATCTACTTATATTTTTGCACTTATTAAAGAACTTCATTCTTTAGGCTATGAAATTCTTACTGAAATGAGTGCTATTGATAAATTAGAAGAATGTAACGAGTTTGAACTTTTTTATCTCCTTCTTAAGCTTGAGGATACAAGCTCTAAACGTCTTAAGATTAAAACTAAAATTAAAAAAGGACAGCAAATTTCTTCGCTCACACCGCTTTTTAAAAGTGCAAATTGGAGCGAAAGAGAATGCTATGATATGTTTGGCATCATTTTCAATGGACATCCCTACCTCCAAAGACTAATTATGCCAAAAGATTGGGTAGGACACCCATTACTTAAATCATATCCTTTACAAGGCGATGAATATGCTGCTTGGTATGAAGTGGATAAAATTTTTGGTAAATCTTATCGCGACATCATTGGAGCAGAGCAAAGAGATAGTGCAAGAATTGACAAAGATGATGATAAAAATTTCTCTCCCATAAATTTTGAATCTCGCTATCAAGAAGAAACAGCTCCTATACTGATTAAATCTTTTAAAACTACCAAAAAGCTTGAGAAACGCAGATGAAACAAAATTACACAAAACTCAAACCTAATTTTGAAAATATATTTTTTGAGCAAGAAAATGATAAGATGATTCTAAATTTTGGACCACAACACCCTTCAGCGCACGGGCAATTAAGACTTATACTTGAACTAGAAAATGAAAAAATTATTAAGGCTACACCAGATATCGGCTACCTTCATCGTGGTATAGAAAAAATGGCTGAAAATATGATTTATAATGAATTTATGCCAACAACTGATAGGCTTGATTATATTGCTGCAACAAGCAATAATTATGCTTTTGCACTTGGAGTAGAAAAACTTATAGGCGTTGATATTCCTCTACGTGCGCAAGTCATACGGACTATGCTCTTAGAAATCAATCGTATTATTTCTCATATCTTTCTTCTTGGCGTGCAGGGTATGGATGTGGGTGCACTATCTATCTTTTTATATTGTTTTATTGAACGTGAATATGGTTTGGATTTAATGGAAGACTATTGTGGAGCTAGACTTACGCATAATGCTATTCGTATTGGGGGTGTTCCACTTGATTTACCACATAACTTCCTTGAAAGCGTAGAAAAATTTACACATAGTGTGCCTAAAACGCTTGATTTAGTGCGTGGATTACTAGATAAAAATAGAATTTGGCGTATTCGCCTTGAAAATGTTGGATATATTTCACAAGATTTTGCTAAACAATGGAGTTTAAGCGGGATTATGGCAAGAGGAAGTGGTATTAAATGGGATATACGCAAGCACAATCCTTACGAACTCTATTCAGAGCTTGATTTTGAAGTCCCTATTGCCACTGAAGGTGATTGTTATGCACGTTATCAACTCTATATTGAAGAAATTTATGAATCCCTTAAAATCATTAAGCAACTTATTGCTATGTACCCTAGCACACCTAAGGAAATTATGGCAAAAGATGCGCGCTATATCTCTGCTCCCAAAGAAGATATTATGACACAAAACTATTCTCTTATGCAACATTTCGTGCTTGTAACACAAGGTATGCGCCCTCCTGTAGGTGAAGTTTATGTCCCAACAGAATCTCCCAAAGGCGAGCTTGGATTCTTTATTAATTCGCAAGGTGCTCCCTCTCCACATCGTCTTAAAATCCGAACACCAAGCTTTTATCATATAGGCGTGTTGCAGGAACTTTTAATTGGGCATTATTTTGCCGATATTCCTGCAATTTTGGCTTCAACAAATGTCGTTTTTGGTGAAATCGATAGATAAAGGAATGCTATGAGACGATATGACTTACGCCATCTTGCTGATAATTTTGAACAAAGAATGAATGAGTTATGTGAAGATCTCCCTTATGGAGAGGTAGCAATTTTTCTCTTTGAAGTGCGGGATTTTAGTAATGTTCAAAAAGCTATTGATTGTATTTTAAATCGCGGATATGATCTTCTTAATAGTTTGCGCTTTAATGAAGTAGATTGGAGTATTGTAGTAAAAAGGAACAAACAATGAATACTTTTGCTCAACTCATTGCAAATATTTCTCAAAAGCCTATTAAAACAGATGTGTCAAATTACACATTACTGCTTAGTTTTGGCTATTTATGGCAAGAGCCGCTTAAAAATCCAAATACACCACTTTTTATTTTACACCCACTTTTTGCGCCTTTTAACCCATCATCACAATCTCGCACATTGCGTTATGAGATTGGCACAGAATTTGGTGTGGTATGGCTTTTAGCATACACGCTTGCTCCCGTGCTTGATATAAAAAATAATCAAATAACTGAACTTGAAAATATTGATATAGGTTTTCTCTCTTCAGAAACTAATCTTTCAGAAGAAGAATTAGAAGAAATAAAAGATCTTATGCACACGTGCTCTCAACCTCTTGGTATTGTCTTAGGAGCAGAATTAGCTATGCACCCACGCGCACAAGATATTGCCCTAGTTCTAGGCACACTTGGGAAAACAAATAAAATAGATTTTATTATACCTCAACTTGCAAACTCCATTATGCCCTATAATTCACATATGGAACATACATCACTAAGTCTATGTGAAGAGCTGCCAGAATCAAATGGACATTTTATTTATATTCTTCCCTCCGATACATCAACGCCCATTCTCAAGACTCCACCGCTTTTTGCGCCTACACTCAAACTTAACAACCAGCAAAAAGTTGTGCTTAAATTTGAATCTCAACAGATTCCTACAAGCTGTGAATATGATAGCACTTTAAAAGGAACAATCGCACTTTTATATATGCCAAAAACTCAAGATATGGGCTATCCTTACAAAAAAGTAGAGGTAATATTATGAGCAAAATTACTATCACAATCAATCATCAAAGTGTCTCTTGTGTTGAGGGTGAAAGCATCTTGCAAATAGCACGTAGAGAAGGGATTGAAATCCCTGCAATTTGCTACCTTTCAGGCTGTTCTCCAACAATGGCTTGCAAACTTTGTATGGTAGATATTGATGGCAAACGTAATTATTCTTGTAATACCAAAGCCAAAGAAGGTATGAATATCCTTACACATACACCTGAAATCAATGAAGAACGCAACGCTATTATGCAAAGCTATGATGTCAATCACCCGCTTCAATGCGGTGTATGCGATAAAAGCGGAGAATGTGAATTGCAAAATTATACGCTTAAAATGAACGTTACAAACCAACATTACAGCATAAAAGAAAGCAATAAACCACATAAATCGTGGGCAAAAGCTGTATATGACCCTAATTTGTGTATTATGTGTGAGCGTTGTGCAACAACTTGTAAAGATAATTTAGGCGAAGCAAATCTTAAAGCGCAAAAGGCAGATTTAGAACCATTAGATACCGCATTATGGAAAGAAAAAATGCCAAAAGATGCTCTAAGCGTATGGTCAAGAAAACAAAAAGCGCTTATTGAGTTTGTAGGCGATACGCCTTGTTTTGATTGTGGAGAATGTATCAGTGTATGCCCTGTTGGTGCTTTAAGCACAAATGATTTCAAATACAAAGCAAATGCGTGGGAGCTTGAAAAGGTAGAATCTACTTGTATCCACTGCGCTATGGGATGTAAAATTACCTACGAAATTCGCCATAATGATACACTTGGGACACCTCACATCTACCGAGTAAAAAATGATTTTTATTTTAATCCTATTTGTGGGGCTGGACGATATGCTTATGATATTACTTCTAGCACTAATCCTACACAGAATCTAGAATCTGCTATTGAAGCATTTAAAAAAGCTCAAGCTATTAATGTCGGCAACCAAACAACCAATGAAGAAGCATTTGTGCTTAATCATCTTGCAAAATCGTTGCAACTTCGTCTTCACAATCAAGAAGCCTTATATTTTAAAAATTTCATTAATACCTTTCTCACATATGCCCAAAAAACCACACTAAATCACCTTGATAATTTTAAACAATCTCAATCTGTAATTGTATTAGGAAGTGCTATCAATTATCAAGTGCCAACATTACGATATATGCTTAATAATAAATTAAAGCTTGTTAAAGGCTCACAGGCAGTTTATATGCATTCGCTTAATGATAGCCTCATTCAATCTTTAAGCAAAAACCTAACAACTATTACCTATCACCCTGATGCACTAGGAATAGCTGTTGGAAGCATTGCTCTTGCGGCACTAGAGGAGCAAAGAATACAAGCAGAAAATACAGAACTCATTGATATTTTAAAACCCCTTTTGCAAAGTAAGCATACAATTAAAAAAACCATCAATAAAGAAGTAAAAAAGACTATCACAACAACGAATGAAACAGGCGAGGAAGTGAGTCAAGAAATTACAGAAACCATTGAGGATATACAAGAAGAAAGTGTATATCAAGCCCTTCTTGATGCGCATATAAATACAGAACATTTCATTGCTTTAAAAGACATTCTTAAAACACCACCCCTCCTCATACTTGGCTCTGATATATACCAACATACAGAATCTAGGATTCTTGCACAAATACTTGGCATCTTGGAGCATAACAACGTAATTAAAGTGCTTCTTATCCCGCCATTCGCTAATGCACTAGGTTTGGCAATGATTTGTGATTTAAGCCCTGTGCAAAATGCAGATTTTACTATCGGCTTCCGTGATAAGGGAGATTTTGTCTGTGAATCTAATTTTATTACAGATGATGAACTTCATAAAACACCTGTGTCAGATAACATACCCCATTTTATCCTTCCTGCACTTAACCAAATGGAGGGCACTTATACAAACATTGATTGTAGAATCTTACCTCTTAAACCTGCTCTTCCTTTTGTGGGCTATGACTTAAGTGATATTGCCAAAGCCTTTAATATGAAAGGTGATTACCTTATTGACTATACAAGTCTTATTTGTGGGTGTGAATTTGATGATTTTGAAAATAAATTTTTAAATGATGGCACGAATATGCGTGGCTACCGCTTTAAAAATCTTGCCCTCACACCTCTTGCACCTGAAGATTCTCACACGCTCACACTTCCTACATACAAAACTTATAATGCCTATATGTTGCACTCTCCCTCACAATTTAATACTTATACGGCTATGAGCAGACATCTCCAAAACAAAGTAGGTATTTACGTGAGCCCCGCTTTCTTTCAAGAACTTGGACTAAATGAAGGAGAACATATAACGCTTTCAGATTCCCAATACAATATAAGTGGAGCTGTATTTATTGATTATCACCTCAATGAGCCCTATTTCCTTATAAACCCTATGCTTCGTGGTGCAGATAAGATTTTTTCTTCAAATCAATGGGCTAATGTGCATATTTTACATAAGGAGCAAGTATGAGCGAATTAACAGGGGGCATTATTGAATGCATATTAAAAATTATTGTTGTCTTGCTCATATTCTCTGCACTTGCAGGTTTTGGGACTTATTTAGAACGCAAGGTGCTTGGATTCTTTCAAAGACGCATCGGACCAAACTATGTAGGACCTTATGGTTTATTGCAAGTGGTTGCCGATGGAATCAAACTCTTTGCCAAAGAAGATATTATCCCTCAAAATGCCATTAAACCTATTTTTATTCTTGCACCATCAATTGCTGCTATCACTGCATTTATTGCTATGGCACCTATACCTTTCTTTCCTGAATTTGAAATTTTTGGCTATGTTGTCCGCCCAATCATCGCTGATATTAATGTAGGGATTCTCTTTGTGCTTGCGGTAAGTTCTTGTGGTATTTATGCTCCGCTTCTTGCTGGCTTAAGCTCAGGGAATAAATGGTCTCTCATTGGTGGAGCTAGAGCTGCTATACAATTTTTAAGCTTTGAAGTTATCACTATACTCTCACTCCTTGCACCCCTTATGATTATAGAATCTCTCTCACTCATAGATATTAACAATTATCAACAAGGAAGTATGCTTGATTGGCTTATTTTCAAACAACCTCTTGCCTTTGGCTTATTCATTATTGCAGCCTATGTAGAGCTTAACCGCACACCTTTTGACCTGCTTGAACACGAAGCCGAACTTACTGCAGGATTTGCGACAGAGTATAGTGGTTTAAAATGGGGTATGTTCTTTATTGGAGAATATGCTAATATGTTTGCCACCGCCTTTATCTTAAGCCTTGTTTTCTGCGGCGGCTTCAATGATTGGGGCTTTATCCCCGGTGGAATTGCTATTTTGCTTAAAGTATGCTTCTTTATTTTCTTATTTATGTGGGTAAGAGCTACTTTTCCTCATGTCCGACCAGACCAACTTATGCGTATGTGCTGGAAAATTATGCTGCCTCTTGCATTGCTTAATGTGCTTATCACAGGCTGTATTTTACTATTCTAGGAGAACAAATGAAATTGCATAATGATTATCGTCTTTTAACTCCGCGCATTAATCGCGACAAACAATCTTTCCTTGCACGTGTAATCATTACACTCAAAACAAGTTTTAGTCTTGATTTATTTAGTGGGTTAAAAACTGCACTTGGAGCATTTTTTTCGCCAAAAGTTACTATACATTATCCTCTCGAAAGTGCTCCTCTAAGCCCAAGATATAGGGCTATTCATAAACTTCAACGCCTTTTGGAATCCGAAAATGAACGTTGCATTGGTTGTGGATTATGCGAAAAAATCTGCACAAGCAATTGCATTCGCATTATTACTGATAAGGGAGAAGATGGGCGCAAAAAGATTCTCAATTATAGTATTAATTTTGGACGCTGTATTTATTGTGGGCTTTGTGCTGAAGTTTGTCCTGAACTTGCTATTGTGCACGGAGATTTGGTTGAAAATGCAAGCACACAAAGAGCTTTTTTTGGCTTTAAACCCCAACTCCTAGAGCATAAATCTTCACTCCTTGAATTTGGTGGATTTGGCTCTATCTCTGTTAATGCTGATGAGCGCGTGAAAACAACACCTTTGAGTTATTGCACGCAAGATTCTCAAAATATGCTTTCAGAATCTGCGCCACAGGAGAACACAAATGTTTGAAACAATTGCATTTTATCTTTTTAGCACATTATGTATTGTAAGTTTTCTTATTGTAGTTACCTCAAAGCGCATTCTCTATGCAATGACAGCTCTTGCAAGTGGAATGATTTTCATTTCTGGAATATTCTTTGTGCTTGATGCAGAATTTTTGGGCGTGGTGCAAATTATTGTATATAGTGGCTCTGTTGTAGCACTTTATGCATTTGCAATGATGTTTTTTGACACTTCTAAAGACATTATAGAATCTTACAAAAATGAATGGGTAGTTTGCATATTATGCTTTGGCATAGCAGTAGTGCTTGTATGTATATTTGGTATGCCCTTACTTGGAAGCAATCTTGAAGCAGTAGCAGATTCTCAAAATCTACTTAATATTGCAGAAATGAATAATATCCAAATGATTGGCTATATCATCTTTACTAAATATCTCATTCCATTTGAAATTGCGGCATTTATGCTACTTGTAGCAATGGTTGTTGGGATTATATTAAGCATTAAAAGGAGTGAGCAATGATTAGTCTTAATCATTATTTATTGTTGTGTGTGATACTTTTTTGCATAGGACTTTTTGGCATTTTAAGACGAAGCAATATCCTAATGCTGTTTTTTTCAACCGAAATCTTACTCAATGCCATTAATATTGGTTTTGTTGCCATAGGTTCATATCTCAATGATTTAAATGGCGAGATTTTTGCGCTCTTTATTATTGCTATTGCAGCATCAGAAATTGCCGTGGGATTAGGGCTTGTTGTTATTTGGTATAAAAAGCATCGCACGCTTGATATTACCACACTTCAAAATCTTAAAGGATAAATATGAGATTCTCAAGTGAAATGCTTATTCAAATGGTATACATTGCGTTATTTGCACCCCTTATTGGAGCATTTTTTGCCGCTTTGTTTGGACATAAAAAAAAGTGTTTATTTGCGGGTCTTATCCCTACAATATTGCTTTTTTTCTCTCTATTAGCTTCTTGTGTTCTTTTTTTGGAAATATATAGCTCTAATGTGGTAATTCATATTGATTTTTTAGATTGGATTGAAGCAGGCAGTTTTTATAGCTCATTTGGCTTTATGATTGATACCATTAGCGTAAGTATGATGGTTGTTGTAAGTCTTGTATCCGCAATGGTGCATATTTATTCTATTGGCTATATGAAACACGATGCAGGATTTAACCGCTATTTTAGCTATCTAAGTGCCTTTGTATTTTCAATGATGCTCCTTGTGATGAGCGATAACTTTCTTGGACTTTTTGCTGGTTGGGAGGGGGTAGGATTATGTTCTTATTTGCTCGTAGGATTCTGGTATGAACGCCCTAAAGCAAATTTTGCCTCCATTGAAGCATTTGTAGCAAATAGAATTGCCGACCTTGCTTTGATTATTGGCATATTCCTTATTGCTTATCATTGCGAAAGTTTGAAATATGAAGAAGTGTTTTTATCCTTAGCATCAAATAACTTTGATATGAGCATATTGCTTTGGATCGGTGCATTACTTTTTGTAGGGGCTATGGGTAAATCTGCACAATTTCCCTTTCACACTTGGCTTGCTGATGCAATGGAAGGACCAACGCCTGTATCAGCTCTCATACACGCAGCAACTATGGTAACTGCTGGTGTATATTTAGTGGTGCGTGCTCACCCGCTTTATCAAATGATACCCGATGTAGGTTTCTTTATTGCCTCACTTGGAGCATTCGTAGCATTTTTTGGCGCAAGTATGGCACTTGTCAATAAGGATCTAAAGCGTATTATTGCCTATTCTACGCTCTCACAACTTGGATATATGTTCGTAGCTGCTGGACTTGGAGCATATTGGATAGCACTTTTTCACCTTATTACACACGCATTTTTCAAAGCCTTACTCTTCCTTGGAGCAGGAAATGTAATGCACGCTATGAATGACAAACTTGATATTAGCAAAATGGGTGCCTTACATAAACCTCTGCGCTGGACAATGCTTATGATGAGCATTGCTTCGGTAGCTCTTGCAGGAATCTATCCCTTTGCGGGCTTTTTCTCTAAAGATTTAATTTTAGAAGTCGCTTTTAGCAATCATCTTTTCATATGGACTACACTCTTTGTGAGTGCTTTATTCACGGCATTTTATAGTTTTAGGCTTCTTATGCTTGTATTTTTTGTTCCAAAAAGACATCACGATAATCCCCACGAAGCTTATCCTTATATGCTTCTCTCTATGCTTCCTTTAGCAGTTTTAGCCATTATTGGTGGAATGGGTGAAGTGCTTGAACATTTCTTAAGCAACTTTTTGCCTCCCGTAACGCTTTCTATTCCTCATCAAACACATATTCTTCTTATTGGCGGAACACTAGGATTTGTTTGCCTTGTAGCACTCTTTAGTATTGTTAAATACGCTAGAGGAGGATTCTCATCTTTTTGGGAGAGCACTTTTATATATAAAATTTTAAGTAATCACTATTATATCCCCAAACTCTATGAAATAATACTTATCAAACCTTATGAAAAATGCGCTCACTTCCTATGGCAAAAAATTGAGCTTGGTTGCATTGATGTATTTATAGATTCTTTAACACATTATACAAAAACACTAGGTGCTAAACTTTCATCATACCAAAATGGCTCACTTACACGTATGTTGCGTCTTATGGCTGCAGGACTTTGTATTTTGTTGCTTGTGTGTGGTGTTTATTTTATGTGGAGGCAGTTATGAATTATCTTTTAAATATTGTTATCTTTTTTCCAGCATTTGCCGCGCTGCTTTTATATGTGCTCAAAGGTGAAAATAGTCGCATTTTTGCCATCATTGCTTCTGCCCTTGAATTACTTTTTATCATTCTGCTTTGGAGCGAATTCAATGTTAATTACGGAGGGATTCAGTTTTTTACACGCTATGAACTTATTGCCTCTTATGGCATAAGTTATTATGTAGGTGTTGATGGTATTTCACTTTTTCTCCTTGCTCTTAATGCTCTTATTACACTTCTTGCACTTTACTTTTTTAAATACATTAAGACTTCTCTTGTTATCTCAGTATTATTCCTTGAAAGCATTGTAATGGGAGTATTTAGCGCACTTGATGTAATACTATTTTATATTTTTTGGGAACTTTCACTTTTACCCGTGCTTTATATACTCGGTGTTTGGGGCGGTGAAAACAAAATCTATGCCTCAATCAAATATTTTCTCTACACCTTTGGGGCTTCACTCATTATGCTTGTGGGAATCTTATATTATGCCTATCAATATTCACTTATTATGGGTGTATGGAGTTTTAGCCTTATTGATTGGTATCAACTTTCGCTTGATACAGATATACAAAAATGGCTTTTTGTTGCCTTTTTCATCGGCACCGCAGTAAAGATTCCACTCTTTCCACTTCATTCGTGGCAACCATACGCTTATACTCAAGCACCCATTATTGGCTCTGCCCTGCTTTCTGGTGTATTAAGCAAAATGGGGACTTACGCGCTCTTGCGTTTTGTATTACCTCTTTTTCCCGATACAAGTAATAATATTAGCATTTTTATAAGTATACTATGCATATTTATGGTTATTTATGGCGCAATGCTTGCTTACGCACAAAAAGATATAAAAACTCTCCTTGCTTATGGCTCTATTTCACATATGGGAATTATTGTGCTTGGCATTTTTTCACTCAACACAGAAGGATTAAGTGGAGCAGTATTTTTTATGGTATCTCACGGCGTAGTTGTAGCTGCACTCTTTTTGCTCATAGGCGTATTTTATGAACGTGTGCAAACAAGACAAATAGAACAGGTGCAAGGCTTAGCTCATTCAATGCCACAATTTAGCACTATTTTTGGCATCGTAATGATGTGTTCTTTAGGGTTACCTCTTACAATGGGTTTTGTAGGTGAAGTGCTTTGTCTCTATGGTTTTTTCCAAGTCAATCCCATTATGGCTTTCCTGGCAGGAAGTAGTTTTTTTGTCGGTGCTATTTATATGTTAGTGTGCTTTAAAAAAGTTTTTTTTGGTGCTGCTCTACCCAAATTTATAAATTTAAAAGATTTAAATTCAAGAGAAAAAGTTGTTTTTATACCCGTGGTAATCCTTATTGTATGGCTTGGTGTGTATCCAAAACCCTTGCTTAATCCCATTAGCACAAGTGCAGAAATGCTTTCTCAAACTATTGGGCTTAAAATTTCAGAATCCAGCCCTAATACCCCTGTCAATACCCCAGAGGATTTTGCCTATCCACCTCTCGAACTACCTCAAGATTTTGATGATGAAGGGGTGCTTATTATCCCAAAAATAGGAGATTAATATGCCAGAATCTATGAGCTTTTCATTAAACCAACTTAATTTGCAACTCCTTATACCTATGTGTATTTCGCTTTTTGGTGGAATTATTTTACTTGGTGTTGGCGTGTTTAACAAAACAAAATCACGCGACCTCTATATCACCATCAGTATGCTTTTTGTTGTTTTAAACCTTGGTTTTTTATTCCTTGAGGGTAACCCCATACGTCAATTTGGCTTTTTTAACCTCTTACTTGTTGATGGTATCTCGCTTTTAACGCAGATTATTATGCTTCTTGCAACATTTGTGCTCTTACTCTTTTTTATGAATCAAAATAACTTGCCCGAAACACAAGGGGCTGAATTTTATGCCCTTCTTTTATTTAGTATTGCAGGATTTGCCTTTATGGCATCAAGTCAGAATCTGATTCTTATCCTCTTAGGGCTAGAAACTGCCTCTTTATGTCTATATGCACTTATTGCACTTCATAATCAAAAAAGTGCATTTGAAGCTTCAATTAAATATTTTATAATGGGTGCTTTAGCCACTACATTTTATGCCTTTGGAGCAATGCTTCTTTATGCTGCCACCGGAAGTGTAGATATAATAAGTATTGCAACTTTTCTCCACCAACAATCTTATCAGCCCTCAATTCTTGTATTTGCAGGTTTTGTTTTTCTCCTTTGTGCATTGGGCTTTAAGGTTACTCTTGTGCCTTTTCACTCGTGGGGACCAGATGTATATGAAGGTTCAAACGCGCTTCTTGCAGCATTTATTGCCATTGTGCCAAAAATCGTCACTTTTGCAGTAATAATACGAATCTTTAGTGTATTTATAGATTCTCATAGTGCCTTTGTTGAATATACTCTTTATGTAATCGTAGTGCTCACAATGACTATACCCAACCTCATAGCCCTTACCCAAAAAGATGTGAAGCGTATGCTTGCATATAGCTCAATTTCTCATTCTGGCTTTGTGCTTGCTGCTGTTTTGATTAACACTCCACAATCTCATAGTGTTATATTTTTCTATTGGTTTTTATTTCTTTTTGCCAATATTGGGGCATTTGGGATTCTATGGTTGAGTGTAGATTGCAAAAAAAATTATCAGACACAAATAAGCCACCCTTTTGAAAAATTTAGCGGTATGATAAAAACTAATCCTACACTCGCTATTTTACTTACTTTATTTATGTTTGCTCTTGCTGGTATTCCTCCTTTTTGCGTTTTTTGGGGAAAAATGTATCTTATGCAAAGTGCCATTAGCGCTAATTACACTATTCTCGCACTTATTATGGCAATAAATAGCATCATTGCAGGATTTTATTATCTCAAACTTGTTATTTATATCTTTGCCAAAGAGCCTTATGAGATAAAAGATTCCCAATCATCTCTTGAACTTTCAAGCAAATTTGCTCTCAGTATCACTGCTTTTGTCAGTGTAGCTTGTTTATTTATGGTCCAAAATTTGCTTGAGATTATCGAAAAATATATTTTGAAATAGTGGTTTAGCCCCTCGCTTTAAGCCACTTTAGGAGTGTGTGTGCGAAGGTTTATGGTGGCTTTAGCATTTTTTCTGCCCTTTTATGCTGCTGGGCTTGATGTTACCATTAATTATGGAAAAGAAGCAAAAGAGCATTTCTCTGTGCTTAATATTATCCATAAAGAACCCCTTAGCTGTTCTGAAAATAAAAATACACAAGATGAGGTTACTTATATCGTTTGCACATTAGAGCGCACACCTGTTGCAAGCTTCTCTCCCACAGAAACACTTTTTTTTCGTTTTTGGAGTCGCGTTATTGATGGCAGATTCTATCTCTATGTTGAGCCAAAACATAAAATCAAGCTTTTTGCGACACCAAGCGATTTAAAAAAACACAATCTCATTACAAAAGAGCAGCCAAGCAAAAGTTTATCGTGGCAAATTATTGGTTATAAAAATGAAATACCTTTTCTTAATGATTATACTAATCAAGATAAGCCGCGAGGGCTGAATTTCCCTATTAAAATCATCAAAAATAAAGAGTTATTTTTTAATGATATTGATATTAATAGAGGTCCTTTATATTATGATGAGGGTGAAGATTTTGTAACTTATAGCCAAATTAAAACGCTGATGAACAATCAAAATTATATTGAAGCTGTAAAACTTATTGACGAAACGCTCATTGGGTATCCAAAAACTATTTTTGCAAAAGATTTACTGCTCTTTAGACTAAGAGCTTTAGAATCATTTGATTCTGTAGAAAATAGTGATATGATTGTGGATATGGGAACAAAATGGATTAAGAAATATCCCACAGATGCTAATGTCCCTGAAGTGCTTTATTATCTTGGCAATGCCTATGCAGATATGCGTATCCCTCAAGAAGCAAAATATTATTTTGATAGAACCATTAGTGAATATCCAAATTCGCGTTATATGCCCCTTGCTAAAATGGCACTCGCTAAAAATTTTAATACAGGAGCTGATGCAAATATTGCTTCTAAACTTTTTGCTCAAGCCTATCAAGAAGCCAAAGACCTTGATAGTGCAAGTGCAGTAGCGATTGAGTGGAGTAAATTTCGCTTACATAATCACGACAAAGAACAAGCCAAAAAGCTTCTTGAAACAATGGTAAAAGTCAATCCAAGCTATATTATCAGGTATCCTATCAAAAACTACGAATTTTTAAAATTCCTAGCCGAAGAGCAGCTTTATCTCATAGCTGCCGAGCTTGGTGAATATCTCTATAATAATCTTTTAAATGATGATATATCTAAAGAAGATTTGCTTGATAATGTAAGTCTTTGGTATCAAGCTGCCAATGCAACCCAAGATGCCCATAGAATCAATAAAATTTTTCTTCAAGAGTTTGAACATCGCCCTAAAACAGAAGAAATCAAAGAAAGAGATGATAAGCTTCTTTTTGCCCTTGCAGAAGATGAAAGTGCAGATGCCAAAATTGAAAAATATGACTATATTATTGAAAATTATGCGAATACACCTGAGCAAGAAAAAGCACTTGAATTAAAAGCTCAAACACTCTTTGATGAGGGTAAATATCAAGAAGTTTTAGCACTCAAAGATATACTCAAAGACAATGCACTCATTGCACAAACTTATGCCGAGTTACTTCACAAAAGCCTCAAAGATAATGATTGCAAACAAGCCACAAGCTATTATCTCAAATATCCACAAGCCTCGTTGCAACCACAAGAAAAAATGCCACTCTTTGATTGTCTTTATTCTCTTGCACTCAATAAAGAGGCAGCTCAAGTATCTGCAAATATGGCACAAGAGAGTAATGAGCTTGCATTAAAGCTTGAATGGCTCTATCGCGATACACTTAATTTTGCTAAACTTGGAGATTCTAAAAGCACAGCACTTGCAGGAAGAGACGCTCTAGAACTTGCAAAAAATCTAAAAAATACAAAATATTATGATGTAGCATTTATACTTTTTGATGCGCTTACAAACCTTAATGACAAAGAGGGTGCGCTCAAAACTTATGCATTTTTAAAAGAGTATCAAAAAGACAGCCCGCAAATGTTTGCCGTGAATCTTAGTCTGCTTAAAAATGCAGAATCAGAAAAAGATGAGTTGGGTATTGAAATTTATGCTAAAGATATTTTACGTCTGCAAGGTCTCACTCAAAATACTGCCGATTCTCCTTATGTGGATTTTGCTCTAGCACAAAGCTATATACGCACACAACGCGCAGATGAAGCTATTTCCGTGCTTGATAATCTACTTAAAAAAGATATAAATAACGATAATAAACAAAAGGCTTTATACCTTAAAGGCTCACTTCTTAAAACCCTGCAAAAAGATGCACAAAGCACATTTGAACAATGCACTGCTATCCCCTATGAGGGCGCTTGGAAAAACCTTTGTGTTCAAGCACTTGATATTCTCAAAGGCAATCCTTAATGTATAATTTTACGCAAGAGCAGCTAAGGCGCTATGCACGGCATTTTAGTTTGAAAGAATGCGGATTCAAGGGACAAGAGAAAATTTTAAAATCTAAAGTGTTAATTGTTGGCGCAGGAGGGCTTGGCTCACCTGTGGCATTTTATCTCGCAGCAGCAGGAGTGGGAGAGATAGGCATTATTGATGGAGACAATGTAGATTTAAGTAATTTACAAAGGCAGATTCTTCACACTACTGCAGAAGTGAGCACACCAAAGATAGAATCTGCTATGGCTAAACTCTCCGCACTCAACCCGGAAATCACACTCACTCCCCATTTTACTATGCTTGAAGCGCATAATGCACTTGAGATTCTCTCCCTCTATGATGTTATTGTTGATGGCACTGATAATTTTGCTACAAAATTCCTTATTAACGATGCGTGCGTATTACTCAATAAACCTTATTCACACGGAGGTATTTTGCGCTTTAGTGGGCAAAGTATGAGCATAAAGCCAAAAGAGAGTGCTTGCTATGCCTGCATATTTGATAGCCCACCGCCGGAAGGGAGCGTGCCAAATTGTGCAAGTGCAGGAGTATTTGGAGCAATTGCGGGAATGCTTGGCACAATCCAAGCCGCCGAAGTGCTTAAAATCATCACAGGCATAGGACAACCTCTTTATAATCAGCTCCTAAGTTTTGATGCTACTACGATGAATTTTCGCAAAATCAAGCTCAAAAAAAATCCAAAATGTCGTGTATGTGGAAATGAGGGTATCACACAGCTTCAAGAATATGCAAATCCTACGTGCGAAATCAAACTCTTTAGATAAGGTATATTGAGATAATACAGCAAAATAAGATGAGATACTATAAAATGATGTATAACGGACAACATAATGATGTGAATACTTGGTGTTCTTGTGATTTAATGGATATGAAAGGAAACAATGAATATGCCCTTATGGAATCCAAACCTATTTTAAATTGGCAAATGCCGATATTTAAGATTGATGAGAATGATGGTAAGATACTAACTGATCTTGTGCATAATGATTGTAGTTGGCATATCGTTTCGCCGCGATTTATGGAAGTTATGGGAGATTTAATTCAAGATTGCGTGCAATATTTGGATGTTGAGATACAGAGTAAAACGGGGGATTACTCAGGGTGCAAGGTTATGCATGTCATTAAATCACTTGACGCTTTGGATTATGAACGTTCTGTTTATAGATATATGGGTGAGAATAATGACTATTTGAGCATTACCAAAGCCGCGCTTATACGCTCAAAGCTTGATGAAAGCCATATTTTTAGATTAAAAGACGATGAGCTTCCCGTCTTTGTATCGCAAAAGTTTAGAAAAAGAGTAAGGGAAAATAATCTTTTAGGCTTTAGCTTTATGGAGCTTGGCGTGTATTAAAGGAATACATAAGGATAAACAATGACAAGAGAACAAGCGGCATTTAAACGAAATCTAATGAAAAATACCTTTTTACAGGATAGATTTGCCAACTATCTCCCAAAGTGGATTAAAATAGTGTAGAATTTATTTTGGAGGGCAATACAATGAATCTCAAACACTACAAAATTTCAAATATATATCTTAAATCTATATTTGCAACGTTTATCGTATTTTTTACTTTAAGTATTATGTATGGCAATGAAACTACTTGGAAAAAATTTCCAAATTGTAAGGTATATTTTGAAAAATATGAACCTGAGCGATTATCACATTGGGAAGAAAATAGTAACCATTTAGAAGATATGGAACCATGTGGTGTTCCCTTAGAGACTATTATAGAAACAAGTGATATAATACAAGCCTACAATAAATATCTCTCTTTTAGCTATGAACCACCTACCCATAACGAACCTCATAAGAGCAGAATAGACAAAAGCATATTGCAATCGAATCTACCAAGCAAGAATACAAAATACAATCCAGACTCTCTAACTGATGTAGATTATATTATCAATAAAGATACAATCCAAATAAATATAGAAGAAGAATGCGTATCTTCAACCATTATTTTCAAAAGAATAAATAATAAAATTCATATTGTAGAAACTTCATCAAACTGCTAAGATTTAGAGTCAAGTGATTTATTATAAATTAAAAAAAGAAAATATGCTTTGAGCAATTTGCAGCACAAGCACACTTACAATCCCCGCTAAAATACCAGCAAGTGCATCATCACCCACCACACCTAAGCCACCTTTTACCTTTTTATCAAGTCTGCCGATAAATGAGGGCTTATAAATATCAAAGATTCTAAAAAAGACAAAAGCTAAAATAAGTTCCCAAAGCCCAAAGCCGACGATTGACATTGCTAACCACATACCCACCAATTCATCAATGACAATACTTTTGTCATCGTGGGTTTGAGTGTGTTCTTCATAAATATCAATATGCTTTATTGCTACGAGTGCAATAAAAATACTTGCCAAAAAAAGTGTTTCTTGGGAATAATACACAATAGGCATACCCAAGATTAAAGCTAAAGCACTCCCTGCTGTGCCCGGAGCTTTGGGAGAATATCCACTATAAAATAGACTTAAAAATAAGTCTTTGATGAGTTTTTGCTTTTTCATTGGGATTGTGGGGTGTTTTTATTTTTACGAATAATACCATACTTCTTACGCTTTTCCCACAAGCTCTTGCGACTCATACCAAGTTTTTTGGCAAGCTCAATATCAGGATAACGACTCTCAAATTTGGTAATAATGATTTTTTCATATTCTTTCACAGATAGAATCTCCCCGCTTAACTCTACACTATTGGTTTGGCGCGAAATATCAATCACTTGTGGAAAAGCAATTTTTTCACTTGAGACAACCGAAACAATAACACTATGCTTTAAAGCCATCTCTAAAAAGTCTTTTCTATCGCTTTTTTTAAGTTCCTCAAGATTAGTAATGCAATAAACCTCATTCTTCTTTGGCGGCACACGAAAGATACTTTTCCAAGTTTCTTCTTTAAGCGAATAGAATTGGAAATGAATATGTTTCTCGCGTGCATATCGCATTGCATAAATATCTGCACTCCGTTGAGTATTGGTTTTAATCACAAAAGGTGGATTATATAAGAATGGCTCGGGTGTGCTAAGCTCACGCTCTATAAAGCTAAAATAACTCCGATAAAATTTAATTTCCTCATTAATCTCACGATAAGCTTTATAATGTGTTATTTTACGTATAAGTTCATCAACAATAAAAGGCTTAACAATATAATCTGTTACGCCATTACGCAAAGGCTTAATAACAGTATCATCATTTATGTATGCAATCATAAGAATCATAATAGCTTGTGGATATGTTTTGCTAAGCTCCATATAGCCTTCACCAATCGTGCCAAAAGAAGCTAAAATAACATCATAGTGATCTTTTTGAACATCTTTGAGTGAATGAGCAATAACACATTCTAAATGAGAATCGCTTATTTTATTGGCAATACTTTGTGCTAGATAAATTTCATTTTCAATAATTAAAACTTTCATACAAACTCCCCTTTATAATGAATTTTATACATCGTGCAGCCTCCTTTTTAATGCAAATCTTTTATATATGTATGCCAATTTATAAATCCCATACTTACACACGCCTCCACACATACACCTTCTTCACGACCTACAAAGCCTAATCCCTCTGTTGTAGTTGCCTTAATATTAATGTGTGCATTTGGCACTCTCAAAATACGAGCTATACATTCACGCATTGCGCTCTTATAAGGAGCAATTTTGGGTGTTTGCGCTATGATACTTATATCTGCATTATAAAGCTCATAACCCACACTTTGGGCAAAAGTATAAATTTCGCTCAACATCATTTTAGAATCTGCATTTTTATATGTCTCGTCTGTATCAGGAAACCACTCCCCTATATCACCTCCACCAATAGCCCCCAAAATCGCATCGCTCAAAGCGTGTAACACCACATCACCATCACTATGAGCTTTAAAGCCAAATGGGGATTCTATCTCAACTCCGCCAAGCCACATTTGCTTATTTTTTTCAAATTGATGCACATCTATGCCATTACCGATAAAAACTCTTTTTGAAGGCGGAGATAAACGTGTGATATGTGCCTTCAAATCACTACTAAAGGTTAATTTATTCATTAACTCACTTCCTTGCACAAAAGCAATTTTTTTACCAAGTGCGTAAAGTGCGGAGCTTTCATCACTAAAATCCTTGCTTGTGTCCTTAAGAGCTTCTTGTAAATCCTCTACTCTGCTTAATTGCGGTGTTTGAATAAGTTTAATGCTCTCACGTTTAAGATATTCTCCTTCATAAAAACTTGTATCTGCCACACCTACAAAAGGCACAACACAGGCTACACTTTCATCAAGTGCTTTTAACATTGTTTTAATAATAGAATCTGAACTATCCCATCGTGCCACATCGCTTACAAGAACAAGGGGCGTATCAACATATTTAAGAGCATTCCTAAGAGATTGACAGCGTGTTTGCCCACCTTGCACGACTTTATAAGGACTTATATTTTGCATATAAACATAATCTTTACTTGAGGCAGTCAAAATCACTTGTTTGAAAGAAAAATGATGAGTAAGATTGCGTGTAGCCACAAGCCATAATGGCTCTTCCCCCACGCGTAACCATTGCTTTTTACACCTAAAAGTCTGTGCATTTGAAGCACAAAATCTTGTAGAATCTCCTGCTGCCATCATAATAAGTGAAACATTATCTAAAACCAAATTCTTGTCCTAAACTCTATTTTAAAATCAGTATTGTATCACTTCAAAACAAAAAATAAACTAAAAATTGTTACTTAAATACCCATATTATTTAACTTTTTTTTAAAGAATCTAAGGTATATTTTGGAAATTTAAATAGCATAAATGCAAGTTTAAAATCAAATCATATTTTGGAGGACTTTCAATGAGAACACAATGGGTGCAACAGCGTGCGGACGATAAAATTCGCACACAACTTCACTATGCAAAAAAAGGCATTATCACAAAAGAAATGGAATATGTAGCTAATATTGAAAATATAAGCGCTGAACTTATACGGCAAGAAATTGAACGTGGCAGACTGATTATTCCCGCAAATATCAATCATACCAATCTTAAACCTATGGGAATTGGCATAGCTACACGCACTAAAATTAATTCAAATATTGGTAGCTCCTCACTTGCAAGCTCCATTGATGAAGAAGTAGAAAAAGTTAAAGTATCTATTAAATATGGTGCGGATACGATTATGGATTTAAGCACAGGTGGGGATTTAGATGAAATACGCACTGCAGTTATTCAAGCCTCAAGTGTGCCTATTGGAACGGTGCCTATATATCAGATTCTCTATGATGTAAAAAATGATATATTGCAGCTTGATATTGACACTATGCTTTCGGTGCTCAAAAAACAAGCTAAACAAGGGGTAAGTTATTTCACTATTCATTGCGGATTTTTACTTTCACATATGCCATTTGTTGCTAAACGAAAAATGGGTATTGTCTCACGTGGTGGTAGCCTTATGGCAAGTTGGATGATGCACTACCACAAAGAAAATCCTTTTTATGAGTATTTTGATGAGATTCTCAAAATTTGCCAAGAATATGATGTATCTCTCTCGCTTGGAGATTCCTTGCGTCCGGGTTGCTTGGCTGATGCGAGTGATGAGGCACAATTTGCCGAACTCAAAGTATTAGGTGAACTTGCTAAAAGAGCTTGGAAGGCTGATGTGCAAGTAATGATAGAAGGACCCGGACACGTGCCGCTTAACCAAATTGAACGCAATGTTGAGCTTCAAAAACAATATTGTAACCACGCACCTTTTTATGTGCTAGGACCTTTGGTTACAGACATTGCGGCAGGATATGACCATATCGCAAGTGCTATCGGTGCGTGTGTTGCCGCTTGGAAAGGAGTAGCAATGCTTTGTTATGTAACGCCAAAAGAACATTTAGGGCTTCCTAATGCCAAAGATGTGCGTGAGGGTATTTTAGCTTACAAAATTGCTGCACACGCTGCAGATATTGCTCGTGGGCGTATAGGTGCGCGTGATAGAGATGATGCAATGAGTGATGCACGATATAGTTTTGATTGGAATAGACAATTTGAACTTGCCTTAGACCCAGATAGAGCGCGTGAATACCACGATGAAGCCTTACCCCAAGAAGTATTTAAAGATGCCGAATTTTGCTCAATGTGTGGTCCAAAATTCTGTAGCTATAAAATCTCACAAGATATTTTTAAAGCCCATAATGCTAAAGAATCTGAAGATACTCAACCTCTAGCATCAAATCAATGATAAGGAGAATTATATGGGAAATTTATTTGTCTGCCTCGTTAATTATACAAAACCACTTGAGGAAGTGCTCCAAAAGCTTGATGCTCATCGTGCTTATCTTAAAAAAGGTTATGACAAGGGGATTTTACTCGCCTCAGGCGCTAGAATCCCTAGAGATGGTGGCATTATTATTGGTAAATTTGCAAATAAAGATGAAGCTTTAAGCTTTTCTCAAGCCGACCCTTTTACGCAGCATAATCTCGCACGATATGAGATTTTTGAGTTTGAGCCTATACTTCACGCACAAATACTTACAGATTTTTTAAAACAATAATTTTAAAATCTCTAATATCTATAATAAGAAATGCCATAGCTGACAAAAATACGAATTTTAGTTTTGCTTGTGGGACGTGGATAGTCTTTATAGGCAATTTCTATTGTGCGCTCACTATTGCGGTCTAATAGCATATAATTTGAAGAAACAATTATTTTAAGCCCGCTAATATCGCCATTAGGGTGGAGATAAAATTCCACTGCACTTAAACCTTCCTGCCCCAAACGCAATGCACTCGGTGGATATTGCAAGTAACGTTGTGTAATGCGCCCAATATCTCGTAAATGATTGACTAAAAATTCTTGTTCAGCTAATCCATAATCACCAAATTCAGCTCCATAAAGTTCCTCAATGTCCCTTTGTGCAAAGTTATCCACATTTGGAAATTTCGCAAGAGCTTTAACACGACTTTTAGGCTTAAGAGTTTGTCTTGATTTACCTTTCCCTTCATAAAGACTTAAAGAGCCAAAATCAAAAGGCTGTGAGGCATTCAATGGAGAATGTGGTTTGGGAATGTATGTGGAAGAATATTGTTTAGAAAACGAGCTTGATGTCTGCTGTTGTGTATTTTGCATTGATTCTAGCTCTCCACCGCCCAAGATTTGGAATCCGGCTACTTTCATACGCGTATCGGTAGAAGTTCCTTTCTTAAACTGCATTTGTTTAAAATGTATAAGCAAGAAAGCAATAATTATTATATGAAACAAAAATGATATAGTGAACCACAACCAAAGGCGGGAGGGAAAATGTGTAGGAATTTTATATGTCATTATGACTTGTCATTATGGAGATACTTAGAAAGTCGTTCTTGCTTTTGTTCCAAAAGTTTGCTAAATTGGTCATCAAAACGTAATCTTTCCTGTGCGCTAATGTTTTGTGGAATAGGATAGCGGTCAATTAAAGTTGTATTTGCAGCTCCAATAAGTATCAAATACCGATAGCCATTAGATTCTATAGTAAGAATACGATGTTTAGAATCAAGGTTTTTTTGTGATACCACTTCTATTTTAGTAGGGTCAAATGCCTCTTTTTGAGAGCCAAAACGCCCAAGATAATGTCCAAATTGCTTTTTATTTACCACATATCGCTTTACAAACCATAGCACGAGCACGAGCATACCCATTACAGCCAAAACTGCTACATATCGCCACGTATCAATTCCTATATCATTCTTAAAAGGCAAAATACTCTCTTGTTTCTTATTGTGTGCCTCTAAGGGCTGGGGAGTTATATCAATAACTGGCACTTGTGCTTGATGGGACTTTTTTAAAAGTTTTTCAATCTCACTTTGTGGTGGTATGATTTTATTAAAAGTAATTTTAAGCGCACGAGATGCTCTGCTCACACTTACATCTATAAATTTCGTATCTCCTATACCTAATACATAAAGGTTATTTTGAATATTAAAAATTTGCATTTCATTCACAAAAAAATTTTTAAAGCTTTGATTACGAGATTTTGCTTGTAAATCAGGAAATATGACACCTTTATAACCATTTTGTTCTGTTAAACGTGGGGCTTTGCTATAAGCATCGCTTAATGTGAGAATCAACTCAAGCATATTGCCTTCTTGCTTTATCTCCATATTTTGCACTTGCACTTGAGCATAGAGTATATTTGCAGATAAAGCAAAAAACAAGAGAAATATATGAATTCTCATTTGTTTCTCTCGCTTGATTTATTTTTTCTCACGTGTGAGATAATATACAATCGCATTAGAATCTAAAATTTCATTAATACGAATAGCAAGATTGCGTTCATAAACCATTACTTCACCCTTTCCAATTACACGTCCGTTAATAAAAATCTCAACACTCTCTCCAGCAGGCTTGCCGAGGTCTATAATGGAGCCTTTTTCAAAACGCAAAATCTCACCAAGTGGAATTTTTGTGCTGCCAAGCTCGGCATTAAATAATGCCTCCATATCCAAGAGTCCCGTATAGTTTTTCATCATATCTTCAAGATATGTAGCAAGTTCTATCTCTTTGGCTGAATGGATACGTTGCTTATCTAAAATACTTTCGCCTGCCATTATAACTCCCTAAAAATTAATCTACACGCCTTATATATATGCTACATCGTCCATTATCAAGCCGAAAATGCAATCCGTGGTCATAATTTTTAATCAAACGATGTCCCAAAAAATCAGGCGTAGAAATATTAAAGCTTTTACCGAGTTCTTGTGTCATTACCTTTGCTCTTCCAACGGTAAGATTCGCTAACTCTTTTGCCATATCTTCTAGCGCTTGTTCATCTGGATTCTCTTCACCCAAAAACTCTACGCAAAAAATACGCAAAAATGCTTTATCAAAAAGCAAATACACATTATTATGTGTGCCAATCATACTAATCCTGCTTAAATACCCCTTTTTAAGCGGCATAATTGAATCATGGGGTGTTTTATTAATGCTGTTTTGCACAATATCAAAAAAACTACGATGAATAATATCCATACCAAACCACCTTTACCTTACAAGATAATATTATATAGCATTATACAATATACAATTAAAATATTGAAGTCTATATTTCAAGCAGGTTTAAAATTACATTTTTTTTGACAAAATTCACCTACAAAACAATTTTCACACATTGGTTTCAAAGCCTTGCAAGTATAGCGACCAAAAAGCACAAAGGCTTGATGAAGAGTAGAAAGTTGCGTTTTAAAAACTTGTGTAAGCTCTTTTTCCGTCTCAAGAGCGCTTTTAGCTCCACTCAATCCCAAGCGATGAGAAACGCGAAACACGTGTGTATCTACCGCCATATAATTTTGCTCAAAAAATTCTATAAGCACTACATTAGCAGTTTTTTGCCCTACACCTGCAAGAGTCTTTAACTCCGCTTGTGTAGTTGGTATCTCCCCATTAAAATCATTCATTACTTGATTCGCCATTGTGATAAGATGTTTAGCCTTATTGTTAAAAAATGAAACAGATTGAATCAAAATCTTAATATCTTCAAGATGTGCTTGACTTAAAGTCGCTACATTTGGATAAGCCTTAAATAATGCTGGCGTTACAAGATTCACACGCTTATCTGTGCATTGAGCTGAAAGCATTACGCATACGAGCAACTCATAAATATTATGATATACAAGTTCAGTTTTTGCATCACCATAATGTTCTAAAAATCGCGATTTGATAATCTCAATTTCTTTTTTATTGTGCTTTTTAAAATCCTTTGATTTGGATACAGATTTTTTTATAACTTTTTGTGTTGCCAAGATACTTTCACTTTATGGGTTCAACAATAATCAATTTTGCTTCAGAATCTCGCAAAGCTACCTGTGTGCCCTCAATTATTACTGCAACTGCCAAATGATTAATTGAATGACTCACTACACGACATACTTTATCTTTAACTATACCAAAAGATATGAATCTGTCTTTAAGTGCATTATCTTGCGTATCACAGCGCACTATTTTGCACTCTTCTCCAAGATTACAATCATAAAGCGTCATTTTAATCCTTTGCTCACTATCCTTGTTTGTGCTTTTAAAAAGCACAATTATAACTCAAATCAGATAACAAGATTACTCCTCATTTTTATTTGTTATTATTCTTGTTGTGGGATATTGAGGTTATCTTGAGGTAATTGGGTAGAATCAAGCATCTCTGGTGGCGCATCTATACTTTCATCAAGCGCATTTGAAATATTATTTAAAAGTTTTTCCACTGGCTTTAAGATTCTACCCACCATTTCAAAAGGGCTTAATAAAATATCTTCTACAACACTCACTTCACTCTTTGGATTATCAAGTGTGCCCTTTAGCATAATTCCCGTAGTTATTTTGCCATCATTCCCTAAAATAACATAATTAAGTAATGGGATAGTATTAATAATATCCGTTAAAGTCTTGAGAGTAGAGGCTTTTAACACTATATCCAGTTCCTTATTCTTTAACTCAACAAGTCCTCCACCCTCCACATCAATAGAACTTCCCTCCAAATTAATATTCTCAAGCACCAAATACTCATCATTAATAACAAGATTTATCTTTCCATTTTTAATCTCATAACCATTTGCACCAAGTCCGGGTTTGCGAAAAGTTAGCAACGCAGGAATTGTATCGATGAGTGCAAGAACATTTTGCACAATGGCTAAATCTTGATAAATCGTATTTTGCATACTAATTTCGCCTTTAAGTATGCCCTCATCATAAATGCCCTTAAAATTAAAAAGTCCTCCACGAAAAATATCACGTTGCCATACACGATTAAGAAACTTATCGCTAAAATTGCTCAAACGTAAAACTGCACGTGAATATGCCATATCTACATTTGCCACTCCATTGCCATAGGTAACATCAGCTCGTATTATCCCATCACGCAAAGTAATCGATGCTACGTCTGATGGAATCACATATTGGTTGAGATAAAAATCCATATTACGTGTCTCAAGATAAACAATATGTGGTGAGAGCTTATTTTCACGCTCATATCTTTGTTTTGCTCTAATAAATTCTTCTTGTTTTCTACGTTGCTCTAGAGTAAGAATCTCTTCTTTCTCATTTTCTTGTTTAATCTGTGCGAGTGCGGGAATCTTGCTTGAAAAAACTTCGTCAATGCGCAGATTATATCCATCAAGAATAATTTTAACAACATTACCCTCTTTTATAAATGTAAATTTTTTATTTTTTGAATCAATGAATATACCGCTCTTATTAATTACTCCCTCAAGGAAGAAATGACTTAAACGTTGAGCATCTTTATCGTAAAGTGGATAGGTTAGATTATCTACTTTAGCATTTAAGTGCATCGTTTCAAAATCCTTTGTCCAAAGCTTAATTGAACCATTTGGTATGCCAAAATACTGCAAAATAGGTGAATATGGATAAATTTTGGCAATATCACTCAATTCAAATACACTCTCTTCTCCTATGCGAATTTTCATACCAAAATCTGGCAAAGTAATAATTTTATCTTCTCCTAAATCTCCTATAATACTAATTTTTTTAAGATTACTTTTATCAATTTTCACAATCTCTTCACTAAAACCTTTTTGTGATTCTTCATAAATAGCTTGAATAATCCGCTTTGTTAATTCATCGCTTTCTTTTGGTATTTTCGGTAAAGACTTAGCTTGAGAGAGATTCTGTGAGCTAAGAGCAAACTTATCAATAAGCAAATCTCCTTGTAACTTAGAATCTTGTAGATTCCATAAGATATTAAGTATGCCCTGAATATTATTAGCATAATTAATTTTTGTATTAAGAAGCTGTATATAAGCTCTATTGGGCGCATTAACAAAAATAAGATTGAAATTATCTGCTATAAGCTTTTGCCCTCCTGCTTCTAATGTCGTATTTGGCGTAGTGATATTACCATTAACAAATGTATGAATCCGTTTATCTTTGCTCTGTATATCAATATTGAGATTTACCTCTAAATTAGAATCTACGCTGCGCAAAGGCACATTAATGTGATATGTATGAAGCAAATCACTCAACTCATTGTTAAGCATAGCATTATGAGAACGAATGGCAATTTGAACACCAAACGGCTGGGTAAAAATATTACTTATTGTAACTTCAGAACCATCAAGATTCATATTTGTAAAAAATGGCTCTTTGAGCAAAAAAGTAAGTTTTTCATCTCGCATATACAAAATCGCTCGTGTAGCCTCAATAGGCTTAAGATGAGGTGCAAGATAAACCTTTGGAGATTCGATAGCTAAATCAAGAGCAAGCGTTTTTTGGAGTTGAGCAAAAAAATGCTTATTAAGTGTGCTTTGAAATCTAAGAGAATGGAGTTTGAGAACATCATAATGCACATTTTTAAATAACCAATTATTAAGTGTTGGATTATTGAGCTTTAAAATATAAGGCTTAATGCTTTCAAGGTTATAAAGGTGAGAACTGGAAGCTTCCATATTGATTTTGTGAAAATCTGTAATACTATGCACAAAAAGCGTAGGTTGTTCCGGGTCATTAGTTGGTTCTTTAGGTGAAATTGCTATGTTCATTTCAAGTGTTTTTTTGAGTGGTTGGTAGGAAAATTTTCCTTGCACTTGCAAACCAAACTGCAAAAAATCAAGTTGATAAATAAAAAGATCTATAATTTTATTATTATCTTCTACACCCATTCGTGCAATAAATGTGGGCGAGTTAATAACATACTCTTTACCATCATAATGCACACTTCGCTGAAGTTTATCTGCAAAAACAAGATTCTTAATATCAAGTTTTTCAAAATAAGAAGTAACAAATAAAAACTTCTTAATCCAGCCCAATATCTCATCAGCACTCATAGATGTATCTTCTTTGTCCTGTAATTGGGAATTATCTTCAGTTTGCCACGCCGAGATGTCAAGTTTTTGTATTTCTAAAATCAACTTGTTATTTAATCTAAGATACAATCCCTCAATATGAGTCTTTCCAAAACTAATAGAAGGACTATAAATACCATTGGAAAGAACCTTATATCCTATAATTGAGAGCGAAAGTAAAATGAGTAAAAAAATAACTATACTTGCAATGCTTTTGGATTTTTTTATTATCATTGTTATAACCATATTGTTTTATTTGCTTCACCCTGTGCAAACTGAACGCATAATCAATCTGCCCAAAGGCTCACTGCCCAAAATTATAGCATACTTAAATGATAACGGGCAACACATTAATAAATTAGACACTCTTTTTATTCGTTTCTTAGGACAACCACAAAGTGGATATATTGATATGAAAGCTGAATTGTTACCTAAAGGTGCATTTTTTAAATCTCTTGTAAGCTCAAAAGCTGCAACTAAAGAAGTTACACTGATTCCAGGTGAAACTCTGTATTATTTCATTCGCATACTCTCCCAAAAATTTAATCTTTCTACAGAAGAACTCCAAAGCGCTTATGATAAGTATTTTCCTTATCCTGATGGCGTGATTTTTCCCGATACCTATAGCCTTCCTGTTGGTATTAAAGAAGATGAAATAATGAAGATTCTCTATGAAATCTCCATAAAACGACACGAACAAAATGCGATAAAGCTACTCGGCTCATACAATCAAGAACAATGGTTTAAAAATGTGAGTATTGCTTCTGTGGTGCAAAAAGAAGCAGCAAATAACGAAGAAATGCCCATTGTTGCAGCCGTAGTGTTTAATCGTATCAAAAAAAATATGCCTCTGCAAATGGACGGCTCACTTAATTATGGGCAATATTCACATTCTAAGATTACACCTGAACGTATCCGTAATGACAATAGCCCCTATAATACTTATAAAAATAAAGGTGTGCCACCATATCCTGCTGGAAGCGTAAGCCTACAAGCCATTGAAGCGGTGCTTAAGCCTGCTGATGTGGATTATCTCTATTTTGTACGAGATAGAGCCACAGGCACACATAAATTTAGTAAAACTTACGAAGAACATCGTAGCTATTTCTAAGTTTTATTTGCTTTTAAGTTAAATTGTTTCATAGTTAGCAAGTTAAATTTTTTGTTTAACTTTTAAG
This sequence comes from Helicobacter hepaticus ATCC 51449, assembly GCF_000007905.1. NCBI lineage: Bacteria > Pseudomonadati > Campylobacterota > Epsilonproteobacteria > Campylobacterales > Helicobacteraceae > Helicobacter > Helicobacter hepaticus. The sequence continues at coordinate 1,501,947 of NC_004917.1, read as the reverse complement.
TATTGTGATGAATATCTTAAAAGCCATACAAAGATATTTTCAATCTCTAAAAAGGAAAAAAATGTTTGAGAAAATTGCTATCATAGGCGGCTCTGGCAATGTCGGTTCTCATATTGCATTCTTAGGTGCTATGCGACATATTGCAAAAGAGATTCTCCTTTTTAGCAATGATATTCCTCGTTGCAAAGGTGTAGGGCTTGATATTTCCCAAGCTGCAGCTATTTTTGATATTCCTATTCTTATTAAGGGTTGTAATAGCTATGAAGAAATAGCTGAAAGTGAAGTGGTTATTATCACCGCTGGATTTCCACGCACACCAAATATGACGCGTAATGATTTGCTTCTTAAAAATGCAAGTATTATACAAGAAATCAGCTCAAATGTCGCTAGAATCGCTCCTCAATCCTTACTAATTGTTGTTTCAAATCCACTTGATGCAATGTGTCTTGTAGCAAAGCAGTGGAGTAAGTTTGAAAAAGAACGTGTCATCGGTATGGCAGGGATTCTTGATAGTGCACGACTTACCTATGAAAGCAAAGTAATGCTTGGAGATTTTAACAAACATATACAATCGTATGTAATAGGCTCTCATAGCGATGATATGTTACCCTTGCTACGTCATTGCCTATGTGAGGGCAAAGTTTTTACTGATATTTTCACTCCTAAAATGCAAGAGGAGCTCATCAAGGAAACAAAGGGGGGTGGAGCTAAAATTGTAAATTATTATCAGAAAGGCTCAGCGTATTTTGCTCCTGCAAGCGGGGTGATAAAAATACTTGAAGCTATTAGCACTCTAAATGAGGAAATACTCGTATGTAGCGTATTTACAGAGGGTGAATATGGAATAAAAGATATTTATCTTGGACTTCCAATTAAACTTGGCAAAAAAGGAGTAGAACACATTGTAGAATTACCACTAAATCAGCAAGAGCAGGAAATGTTAAATATTTCCACACAAGGTATCAAAGAACAAGTTGAGATTCTTAAAGATAACAAGTTGTTGTATTAAAGAATCTTAAAGTAGATTTATTCTAAAACGAGAAAGGAAGGGAAATGGGAATCAAAAAAGCACCGCAAAATGTGCCGGTATGGGTCGATGAGACACGTTGTAAAGCGTGCGATGTATGTGTGTCGCTCTGTCCGAGTGGCGTTTTAGGTATGAGAAAAGACGAACATAAAGTTCTAGGGAAAATCATCTCTGTAGCTTATCCAGAAAGTTGCATTGGTTGTAGAGAATGCGAACTGCATTGTCCTGATTTTGCGATTTTTGTTGCTGATAAGGAAGAATTTAAGTTTGCTAAGGTCAGCAAAGAGGCACAAGAACGTGCTGCAAAAATCAAAGAAAATAAATTTATGGTGATATAAGGAGAGAAAATGCGTGAGTTAATTACAGGAGGAAATGAACTTGTCGCGTTAGCTGCGATAGAGTCAGGTTGTCGTTTTTTTGGTGGCTATCCCATTACGCCTTCAAGCGAAATTGCCCACGAGATGAGTGTTGAGTTACCAAAAATTGGAGGAAAGTTTATTCAAATGGAAGACGAAATTAGCGGTATCGCTGTGGCATTAGGAGCATCAATGAGTGGTGTCAAAGCGATGACTGCCACTTCTGGACCGGGTATATCTCTTAAATCTGAACAAATTGGTTATGGTTTTATGGCTGAGATTCCTCTTGTGGTAGTTGATGTAATGCGTGGAGGACCTTCCACAGGACTACCTACACGTGTATCGCAAGGTGATATTAATCAAACCAAATCTCCAAGTCATGGTGATTTTTGTTCAATCGCTCTTGCAGTAGGAAACCTTCAAGAGGCTTATACACAAACTATTCGTGCTTTTAATCTTGCTGAAAAGTATATGACACCTGTTTTCTTGCTTCTTGATGAAACAATAGGGCATATGCACGGCAAAACACTTATTCCTGATTTAAAAGACATTAAGCCTACAATT